>JAUNTK010000050.1:8647-19370 GCA_030538735.1 Pseudomonadota bacterium | reverse complement strand
AGCGGCCAGCGCGGTGCCGCCACCGATCCCGGCGGCTGCCCGCCCAACTGCCGAGGCTGTATTTGCCGAAGCAAGCCCGCAGCCGGTACGTCCGCCCGCACCAAACTTCATCGATACCGCGCTGGCGCGGGTCAAGCGCTGGTTTACCGAGGGCAATGTGCCGGTCAAGGTCGGCATGTTGGTGTCGCTGGCCGGTGTCGCCGCTTTGCTCAAATACGCCACCGATCAAGGCTGGTTGAACATGCCGATCGAATACCGTCTGGCCGGCGTGGCCTTGGCGGCGCTGGCGGCGCTGGTATTTGGTTGGCGGCAGCGCATTGCGCGCCCCGATTTTGCCTTGGCGGTGCAGGGCGGCGGCATCGGCATCCTGCTGCTGACGATTTTCGCCGCCAGCAAGATCTACGGCTTGTTGCCCGTGGGTTTGGCCTTTGTGCTCAGCGTGATCATGATCGCCGGTGCTGGCGTATTGGCGGTGTTGCAGAATTCGCGCACGCTGGCAGTACTGAGTGTCTTGGCCGGCTTCATGGCACCGATCTGGCTATCGGATGGCGGTGGCAATCATGTCGCCTTGTTCAGTTATTACGCCCTGCTCAATCTGGCGGTGTTCGCGGTGGTTTGGTTCAAGCCGTGGCGGGTGTTGATGCTGCTGGGCTTTGTCTTTACCTGGGGCGTCGGCATAGCGTGGGGCGTGCTGGGATACAAACCGCATCTGTTTGCCAGCACCCAGCCATTCCTCGTCCTGTTCTTTGTCTTGTATCTATTGATGCCGCTGCTGCATGCGCGTCGCCTACCGCCGCAGCGGCAGGATCTGATCAGTGGCGGGATGCTGTTTGGCACGCCATTGATAGCCTTCTCGCTGCAGGCGGGTCTGCTGCCGGATCAACCGATGCTGCTGGCCCTGATCGCGGTCGGCATGGCCGCGGTGTATACCGCGCTGGCATGGTGGCTGCGTGGCCGCGCCCAGTACGCGGTGTTTGCAGATAGTTATCCGCTGCTGGCTTTGGGTTTTGCCACCTTGGCGGTGCCGTTGGCGTTCTCGGCGCAAGTCACCGGCGCGGTGTTTGCGCTCGAAGGCGCGGCGCTGGTTTGGTACGGCCTGCGCCGGCAGCGCTGGTTGCCGCAGGGCATCGGTGTGGCCCTGCAATTGGCCGCGGCGGTGGCCTATTTTGTCGCGCTTGGCGAGCGGATGGCGACCAAGGCGGTGCATGTCGTGGGCGATATGGGCCGTGAATTGGCTGGCCTGCCGGCGCGTGTCAGCGTCAGCGAATGGCCCATCTTGAACGGCATCGCGATGAGTGGGCTGTTGATCGCCATCGCCGGGTTTGCGACTGCGTGGATGCTGCGCCGGCACAAGCTGATTCCGGCGGCCGGCACCGCCTATCTCTGGGCCATGGCGTGGTGGCTGGGGATTGCCATCAATGAGATCACACGCTTCGCCGCCGAGCGCGATGTCGCCAATTGGGTGTTCATGCTGGCCGCGTTCACCGGCTGGTTGGCGGCGGAAGTCGCACGTCGGCGGCCGGATGTGTTGCTCAATATCACCGCCATGGCGGGCTTGCTGATCGCATTGCCAATGGCGATCGCGCAGGGTTTCAACACATCGATGTTCGAGGGTATCGGTGGCATCGCGTGGCTGGCTTACGCCGTGCTGGGCGTGCGCAGCCTTGTCTGCCTGCGCCAGGTGGACGGCGGTGTCTCCAATGCGGCGCAGGTGGTGTGGTGGTGGGTGTGGCCGTGCGTGGCGATGGCCTTGGCCGCCACCTGGCTTGCGCGCAGCTCGCTGGGGCAGGCGTGGCATTTTGTCGCCCTGTATCTGCCGTGGCTGGTGATGTTGGCCTTGGCACTGCGCTGGCCGCGCGTGTTGATGATGCCGTTGGGCGAGCGCTTCCGCCGCATGGTGCCGTGGCTCGGCGCAAGCTATCTGCTGGTGGTGGCGGCCGGCTTTGTGATCAGCCTGTTTATGGCTGGCGACCCGCGCCCGCTGCCGTGGCTGCCGCTGCTGAACCCGCTGGCATTGATGCAGATCGCCGCCGTCTTGCTCACCGTGTACTGGCTGCGTGAAAGCGAGCAAGCCAAGCAATTCATCGCGCATCGCGGCATCGTGGCGGGCGTGGTTGGCTTGGTCTGGATTACCTCGGCCACCTTGCGCGGCGTGCATCATCTGGCCGGCGTGCCGTGGCATAGCACGATGTTCTCGATCCCACTGACCCAAACCAGCCTGACCTTGCTATGGAGCATCCTTGGCGTGGCGGGCTGGGTCATCGGCTCGCGCCGTGGCCTGCGTACCGTGTGGCTGGCCGGTGCGGTGTTGATGGCGGTGGTGCTGGCCAAGCTGGTGTTGGTGGATCGCCAGCATCTTGGCAACTTGCTTGGCATCGGCTCGTTCATCGCCTATGGCCTGCTGTGTACGGTGGTGGGTTATTTCGCACCCGCACCGCCCAAGGCTGCGGCGGCAAACACTCAAGAGGCAACATCATGAAGCTGAAACCGCGTACACGTGGGTTGCTCATCCTGCCGCTGCTTGGGCTGTTGGCCGCTGCCTCGGGTTGGCTGTGGCAATGGCCGCTGGCCTTGCCCGAAAGCGGTGCGGGTGCCTATCGGCTTGTGCTTGACGAGGCGGTTTATCGCCATGCCAATCGCGCCGATCTGGGCGATGTCGATGTGCTGGATGCCGATGGCAACCCGGTGCCGGCGACGGTGTTTAGCGCCGATGCACCGGCCGCCATCGCTTCGGCATGGCGGGCGTTGCCGTGGTTTGCCCTGCCACAGGCAGCGCCAAGCGGCAATGATGACCTGCGCATATTGAGCGAGCGCACGCCTGAAGGGCGCGTGCTGCGGGTGGAAACCGCGCCAGCGGCGACGGCCGACCAAGCGCCGCGCAGCTGGTTGCTGGATGCCAGTACGATCAACGCACCGTTGACGGCCTTGCGCATCCGGCTTGCGGGTGATGCGCCGGTGGATGTGCGCGTCGCCATTGATGGCAGCGATGACCTCAATCGCTGGCAAACACTGGTGGCCGATGCCGCGATCATCCGCCTGACGGCAGATGGCAAGCAATTGCAGCAGACGCAGATCACGTTGCCCGATCATGCTGACGCACGTTATCTGCGCATCCGCTTGCTGGCCGCGTCTGCTCGGTTGCCGCTGGCGGCCGTCGAGGCGCATCCGCGTGCGCAGGCAGTGGCGGCGGCGCGTGCGTGGCAGAGTTACCCGCCGCGCACGAATAGCAATGATCGGCGTGTGTTTGAGTTTGAAGTCGATGCGCGGGCGCCGTTTGACCGGGCCAATATCCTGTTGCCGGGCAATACCGCCACCCGCTGGCGGCTGGAAAGCCGTGAATCCCCAGAGCAACCGTGGCGGCTACGCGCCGGCCCGTGGACGCACTATCAACTAAGCAAAGGTGAGCAATCGCCGGCGCAGGCATTTGCCGCCGTGCGTGACCGCCAATGGCGCTTGACTGCCGATGCGCAGGTCAAGGCATCGCCGCAGTTGGAGCTGGGTTGGCGGCCGGAAGTGCTGGTGTTTGTCGCCGCCGGCCAGCCGCCATATCGGCTGGTGGCGGGCAGCGCGCAACATCGCCGCCAACCCGCGCCGGTGGGCGATTTGCTGGTGGAGATGCGGCGCAAGCGTGGCCAGGATTGGCAGCCGGTCAGCGCCCGTATCGATGGCGAAGGCGCGGCCAGCGATGCCGGTGCGCTTTCCGCGCCGGTCGATATCAAGCGTTACGCGCTGTGGGGGTTGCTGCTGTTGGCGGCGGCACTGGTAGGCGGCTTTGCGCTCTCGCTGCTGCGTGGCCGGCCAACGCCGCCTGACGCGGATCAAGGCGGTGATGGCGACAGATGAGTAACCTTGCGCGATGGCAAGCGAATCTGGCGCAGACAATCTGACCCGCGATGACATCGTCCAACTGGTCGATGCCTTCTACGACAAAGTACAGGCCGATGCCGTCATCGGCCCGGTTTTCAACGCCGCCGTCCACGATTGGCCCGAGCACAAGGCGACGCTAGTGAAGTTTTGGTCATCGGTGGCGCTGGGTAGCCGTGAATATCGCGGCAACCCGATGGCCGCGCATCGCCCGCATCCGATCATCGATGCCCATTTCGGCCATTGGCTGGCGCTGTGGCAGAGCACTGCGCGCGAGGTGTTGGGCGAGGCCAAGGCCGACGTGATGTATCAATACGCGCGCCGCATCGCGCAGAGCCTGCGCTACGGGTTGGGCTTGGACAAGACCCGGCCGTTGCCGATCCATCCGGTGGGCGGTGGTTGATCGTGCGGATTGCGGGTTGATTTGCCGCGCGCGTGATGCGGGTGAAAAAGTCCGCCGTTTGAACCCAGGCGCGGCAGCAAGGACAATGACGGTTTCTTCTGCCACGGAGCACCGCATGTCCATCACCCGCATGAGCGACCTCGACCTTTCCGGCAAGCGTGTGCTGATCCGGCAAGATCTCAATGTGCCGGTGGCCGATGGCCGTGTCACCTCCGATCAACGCATCATCGCTTCGATCCCGACCTTGCAGGCGGCGCTGGATGCCGGTGCGGCGGTGATGGTGATGTCACATCTGGGCCGGCCCAAGGAAGGCGAGTGGAGCGAGGCCGATTCGCTGGCGCCGGTGGCCGCGCGTCTATCGGAATTGCTGGGCCGCGAAGTGCCGCTGGCCAAGGAATATCTAGGCGGCGTCGATATCGCGCCGGGCCAGATCGTGCTGCTGGAAAACTGCCGGATGAATGTCGGCGAGAAAACCGATGACGCGGCCTTGTCCAAGCGCTACGCCGATCTATGCGATGTGTTTGTGATGGATGCGTTTGGCACCGCGCACCGTGCGCAGGCCTCGACCCACGGCGTCATCCAATACGCCAAACAGGCCGCCGGTGGCCCGTTGCTGATGGCCGAGCTGGATGCGCTGGCCAAGGCGCTGGACAACCCGGCGCGGCCGCTGTTGGCGATCGTCGCCGGCAGCAAGGTCAGCACCAAGCTGGAACTGCTGGCGTCGTTGGTTGGCAAGGTTGATCAGTTGATCGTTGGCGGCGGCATCGCCAATACCTTCATCGCCGCGCTGGGCCATGGCGTCGGCAAATCGCTGGTCGAGATGGATCTGATCGATACCGCGAAAAAGATCATGGCCGATGCCAAGGCGCGTGGTGCCGATATTCCGCTGCCGGTGGATGTGGTGGTGGCCCCGGCGTTTGCCGCCGATGCGCCGGCCACGATCAAGAACATCGATGAAGTCGGTGCCGAGGACATGATCCTTGATATCGGCCCGGAGACCGCCAAGCGTTACGCCGCACTGATTGCCAAGGCCGGCACCGTGGTCTGGAATGGCCCGGTCGGTGTGTTCGAGTTCGATGCCTTCGGCGAAGGCACCAAGGCGATGGCGCGGGCGATTGCTGATTCCCCGGCGTTCTCGATTGCCGGTGGTGGCGACACACTGGCCGCGGTGGACAAATACGGCATCGAAAAACAGGTCAGCTATATCTCGACTGGCGGCGGCGCTTTTCTCGAATTTCTTGAAGGCAAAACGCTGCCCGCCGTAGCGGCTTTGCAGAGCGGCGCGTGATGGTGGCCGCGGCGAAGGCGTTGGCGGCGGCCGCGATGGTCTTGGCCATCGCCGGCTGCGCCGGTATCGCACGGCGCGAAGCCATTGGGCAGAACACCATGCAGCAAACGCCAGCGCACTTGGCCGCCATCGAAAGTACCGCCGATGTGGCTACCACGGTGGCTGCCTTGAAGGCCGCTTTCGCCGCCCGTGGCATCACGGTATTTGCGCTGATCGATCACGCTGCTGCCGCGGCCGACGCCGGTCAAGCGATGCCACGGACGCAGGTGATCGTGTTTGGCAACCCCAAGGCCGGCACGCCGCTGATGCAGGCGCACCCGGATCTGGCGCTGGATTTGCCGATGCGTGTCTTGGTGCGCGAAACCGTGCCCGGTCGCGCCGAATTGCGTTGGCATTCCAGCGCCGATATCGAACACGGCCAACGCTTGCCGGTCGGTACGCTTGATGGGCTTAAGCCGCTCGATGCGCTGATCCGCCAAACGGTTGCCCGGCTGGGAACGGGCTGAGCAACATCGTTCTGGCGTTGTCTCCCACGCTGAGCGCGGCGGCATCGTCGCAACTTGCACCGGCCTTCATTTGCGTGATCGCTTGCCCGGTTGATTGACACGCCAGCGTGTTAGCGTCCGCACAAGGAGACCCCGATGACCGAACACCGCCGCCGTACCCGCATTCTTGCCACGCTTGGCCCGGCCACCGATGCTGCCGGGCGGCTGGAGGCCCTGTTCCGTGCCGGCGTTGATTGTGTGCGGCTCAATTTTTCGCATGGCGTGCCCGATGACCATCGCGCCCGCGCCAGTGCGGTGCGCGCGGCGGCCGAGGCCTGTGGCCGTGAGATCGGCATTTTGGCCGACCTGCCGGGGCCGAAAATCCGCATCGAGCGGTTTATCGATGGCAAGGTCGCGCTGCGTGCCGGTGCGCGTTTCGACTTGCTGGCGCGCTCCGATGCCCCGCTGGGCGATGCGCATCAGGTGGGGGTCAGTTATCTGGGCCTGCCGGATGACCTGCAACCTGGCGATGTGCTGCTGCTCGACGATGGCATGGTGCAGCTCAAGGTGCGTGGCATCGAGGGCGCGCGTATCGAATGCGAAGTCTTGAACGATGCGGTGTTGTCCGACCGCAAGGGTTTGAACAAGCTCGGCGGCGGCTTGTCGCTGGGCGCGGTGACCGCGCACGACCGCGAATTGATCGGTTTGGCGGCCGAGATCGATGCCGATTTCATAGCGGTCTCGTTTTGCCGCAATGCCGCCGACATGCATGAAGCGCGCAGCGTGGCTGCGGCACACGGTAGCGCCGCCGCGCTGGTAGCGAAGATCGAACGCGCCGAGGCAATCGAAAACCTCGGCGAAATTATTGATGCCAGCGATGTGGTGATGGTGGCGCGCGGTGATTTGGGCGTGGAAATCGGCGATGCCGAATTGCCCGGCCTGCAGAAAAAAATCATCCGCGAATCACTGGCGCGCAACAAGGTGGTGATCACCGCCACCCAGATGCTGCAATCGATGGTGGAAAGCCCGCTGCCGACCCGCGCCGAAGTGTTGGATGTGGCCAATGCGGTGATCGATGGCACTGATGCGGTAATGCTTTCGGCGGAAACCGCCGCCGGTCAATTCCCCTTGCAGGCGGTACAGGCGATGGCGCGGATCTGCATCGGCGCGGAAAAACAGTTCGACCACGACACCGATTTCGAGAAGGCCGCGCGCGGCTTGGAGCGCGTCGATCACGGCATCGCGATGGCGACCATGTTCCTGACCGAGCATCTTGATGTCGCCGCGATCATTGCCCTGACCGAATCCGGTGGCACTGCGCGCTATCTGTCGCGTTTCCGCTCACCGGTACCGATTTATGCGTTCTCGCGCCATGCCGGCACGCGCCGCCGCATGAGCCTGATGCGCGATGTGTTCCCGACGGCATTCGACAGCCGTGGCCTGCATCCCGAAGATGCCGCGCGCGGCGCGATCAATCATCTGCGCCGTACCGGCTGTTTGCTGCCCGGTGATCGGGTGCTGTTCACCAGCGGCGACACCATGGAGCAACTCGGCGCCACCAATACCCTGCGCATCTTGCAGGTGGATGTGGGCTGAGTTTCAACCCTGAGCGCGTTGTGGTGTGCCCATTGCCAACCGGCTGCGGGTGCCGCGCTCGGTACCGGGTTCGAACTGCAGCCGCCAGCCCAGGTGCTCACACAGCCGCGCCAGCAAATCCAGCCCGATGCCGCCGCCTTCGCGGCCACCACCGCGTGTCAGCTGGTGATGCAGCCGGCTGATTTCCTCCGGCGACATGCCGTGGCCGGGGTCTTCGATCAGCACATTGGCATCGGTATCCAGATCGATGCGGATCACGCCGCGGTCACTGTTTTCAATCGCATTGCGCAGCAGGTTGCCGATCGCCGCCTGCACCACACCGGGCGGTGCCTGAATCCGCACCGGCGGCAACGGGGCAATATCGATCTGCAACTGCCGGCCTTCGGTCAGCGGCAGATGATCCTGCACGATCTGGGGGATCAGCTGATCCAGCGCGATCTCGCCACTGATCGCGGCCAGCCGTTCGGGCGAGCGTGCCAGCACCAGCAACAGTGAAATCAGTTGTTCGACATCGCCGCTGCTGCGATGTGCGCGTTCGATCTGCCTGCGTGCATTGGCCGGCAACGCGGGCTCCTCAAGGGCCAGTGAAGTCGCACCACGGATCACCGAGATTGGTGTGCGCAGCTCGTGGCTGGCACTGTCGATGAACAGCCGCTCGCGTTCGATGAAGCGCGCATTGCGATCGAGATAATCGTTGAGCGCATTGCCGATGGTTGCGGTCTCGACGCTGTCGTTGGCATCGATGGACAGGCGCGCGCCGGGCCGCGCGCTGTCGAGTTGCTCGATGTCATGGGCCATGCGCCGCAACGGCAGCAGCAGGCGGCGCACGCCCCAGGCGGCCAGCATCGCCAGCACGATACTCAACAGCAGGGTGCTGGCCAGCATCAACATGGTGATTCGGTATTCGGCTTCTTCCAACTCACCGATGTCCAGCAGCAGTGCCTGCCGATGGCCGCCGTGTTGTTCGATCAACGCCACGTAGTCGTGGCCGTCGAGCCGGATATCGTCATGCACGCCGGGGCCGAGTTTGGCCAGGATCGGTGGCAGCGGGGCAAGCGCGGAATCATGCAGTTTGAGCTGTTCGCTATCGCGCCAGTGGTAGCCGGGCTCCTGCAAGCTGCGTTCGCGATGGTGGTGGAGCTGGCTTTGCAACAAGCTGGCCAAGGTCAGTTGTTCGGCGCGTTCGTTGACCAGCGCACCCTGGATCAGGGTGGCGATGGCCAACAACAGCGCATAGGCGATCAGCCCGATCATCATCTTGCGGCGAAGGCTTTGGCGTGTGCTCATGGCGATGGCTCCACCTTGCCGTGATGGCCTGCCGCCAACCGATAGCCGATGCGTGGCAGGGTGTGGATTAATTTCTCGGCAAACGGGCCATCCACGGCGCGGCGCAGCTCGTAGATATGGGAGCGCAGCATGTCGCTGTCGGGTGGTTCATCGCCCCACAGGGCGAATTCCAGTTGCTGGCGGCTGACCGTGGCAGGGCTGGCCTGCATCAGCACTTCCAGCAATTTGCGGCAGGCTGGATATAGATGGATGGCCTTGCCGGCACGGCTGATCTGCAACGTCTGACGGTCGATTTCAAGATCATGGACGCGCAACGCGGCTGCCGGTTCCGGGCCACGGCAACGGGCCAGCACGGCTTCAAGGCGGATTTCCAGCTCGGCCAGCTCGAAGGGTTTGGTCAGGTAATCATCGGCACCGGCGCGGAAGCCGGTGATCTTGTCGGTGAGTTCGTTGCGCGCGGTCAACATGATCACCGGGGTTTGCAGGCCTTGTTCGGTGCGCAGCTTGCGCAGCAATCCCGGCCCCTCCAGACGCGGCAGCATCCAATCCAGAATGATCGCATCGTAGGGCTGGGTAACGGCCAGATGCAGGCCGGTGACACCATCAGGGGCGGCATCCAGCACGTGGCCGCGCGCCTCGAAATAATCGAACAGATTGGCCAGCAAATCGCGATTGTCTTCCACCACCAAAAGCCGCATCGGCCTGTTCTCCTCGCAATCACCCAGCGTGCGCACAGTCTGCGTTGAAAGCCTAACGCAATCGCAACCTGGTTCCGACGTTATTCCGACATCGCCCTGTCGAGGATGACGGCCGTATTCCGATGGGTGGGCGGTGATGGGTTCAGTGTTGGGCGGTGGTCGGGTGGTTGCACACGGGCGTGGGCGCGGATTGCGTGCGCCCGCGCTTTGGCAGCAGCCGATGTTCTTGGTGCCGGTGCTGGCCTGCATCGTGGCCTGCGGCGTGCTGTGGGGGCTGCATGGCGATCTTTGGTGGGCGGATCGCCTGTACGCCTGGCAGGGCGGCGCATGGGCCTGGCAGAACCACTGGCTGAGCGCCGGCGTGGTGCACAAGGGCGGCAAATGGCTGAGCCAGTTGGCCGCAGCCGTGGTTTTGCTGCTGGCCGTGCAGGCCGGCCGTGATCCCCGCTGGCAGGCATGGCGGCGCCCGCTATGGGTATTGCTGGGCTCGGTGCTGGCATCGGTGGCCGTGGTTGGTCTGCTGAAGAATTTCACCCAGGTCGATTGCCCGTGGGATCTGTATCGCTATGGCGGCGGCCGCGACTACCTCACGATGTGGCTGCCGCATCCCGCCGGCGTGCCGGTGAACCACTGCTTCCCCGCCGGCCACGCCAGCAGCGGCTATGCCTGGGTGGCGCTGTATTTCTTCTTTGCCGCTGTGCGTCCAGAATACCGTCGGCTTGGATTGGTCATGGGGCTGGGGATAGGGATGCTGTTCGGGTTTACCCAACAATTGCGTGGCGCGCATTTCATCTCGCACGATGTGGTCACGCTGACACTGTGCTGGCTGATCGCGCTGGGGCTTGATCGCGGTTTCAATCGGATGCCGGCTGACGAGGCGCTGGCATGATCGGCAGCAATGCAGCATCACTGCAACGTGGCTGGCGCGACTGGATGAAACAGCGGCCGATCATCTCCACCGAATGGGTGATCGTGATGGCGGCGCTGTGGTTCGCCTTGTTCAACAACGCCGCGTTCTGGTCGAAGGCGGTCGAGCATCCAGCATCAGAATGGTTATGGGCAGCCAGCCTGTTCGTACTGTTGATGGTGGCCAACAGCCTGA
>JAUNTK010000050.1:0-8637 GCA_030538735.1 Pseudomonadota bacterium | reverse complement strand
GCTGCCGCTCTCGGCGGTGGCGGCGCATTACATGAGCGCCTATGGCATCTATATCGATGCCGATATGGCGCGCAACGTGTTTCATACCGATGCCAAGGAATCCAGCGAGCTGATCGGTTGGCAGATGTTGCCCGCATTGCTGTCGAGCTTGCCGGCACTGGCCCTGTTGTGGTGGGTCAGGCTGAAAAAGCGCCGTTGGCCCAAGGCGTTGCTTACCCGCCTGGTGTTGCTGGGGCTGGCGGCCGTCATTGCTGGCGTGGCGGTGTTTGCCGCGTCGCAGCCGCTGTCGGCGATGTTGCGCAACCAGCGCGAAACCCGCTATCTGGCGACGCCGGCCAATATCGTGGTGGCCGCAGTTTCGTTGCTTAAGCAGCATGGCAGCGCGGTGCAGCAGCCGCGTGCGGTGATCGGCGCGGATGCCGTGCAGCAGCTGCCGGCAACCGGGCGCAAGCCGCGTCTCGTGTTGCTGGTCGTGGGCGAAACCGTGCGCGCCGCCAACTGGGGCCTGAACGGTTATGCCCGGCAAACCACGCCGGAGCTGGCCGCACTGGGGGCGGAGGTCATCAACTTCCCTGATGTGCGCGCCTGCGGCAGCAATACCGAGGTTTCGCTGCCGTGCATGTTTTCCCCGCAGGGGCGCGCCGATTACGACGTGAAAACGATCCGTAGCCAGCAATCCCTGCTGCATGTGCTTGAACATGCCGGCATCGCCACGCTCTGGCGCGACAACCAATCCGGCTGCAAGGGTGTCTGCGAAGGTCTGGCTCTGGATCAACTTGACCGCGCGCAGGACCCGGCGCTATGCAGGGATGGCCGCTGTTTCGATGAAATCCTGCTGAGCAAGCCGGAGGCGTGGCTGGGCGATGGCAGCAAGGATCGGCTGGTCGTTCTGCATATGCTGGGCAATCACGGGCCCAGCTACTACCAGCGCGTGCCGGAGGCGTTCACGCGGTTCACCCCGGTCTGTGCAAACGATGACCTCGGCAAATGCACGCAGGCCAGCATCGTCAATGCCTATGACAATGCCGTGCTCTACACCGACCACGTGCTGGCCCGTGCCATCGACGAGCTGAAGACCCAGCAGACCTACGATGCCGCCTTGCTGTACTTCTCCGACCACGGTGAATCACTGGGCGAAAAAGGCCTGTATCTGCACGGCATGCCCCATGCCATCGCCCCGGATGAGCAAATGCAGGTGCCGATGATCTGGTGGATGTCGCCGGGCTTTGCCGCCGATACCGGGCTGGACGCCGCCTGCCTGCAAGCCGGGGCCGGCAAGCCGCATAGCCACGACAACCTGTTTCATTCGGTGCTGGGTTTGTTTGATGTCCAGACCGCCGTGCGCAAGCCCGGGCGCGACATGTTTGCCGGGTGCCGGGCGCATCGCTGAGCTTTTGAGCAGGCGCTGGGCGGCCACGGATGGTTCGCGACGCGCGTCACAGCCCGCCACTGCCGATATAATGGCGGTCTTCCCATCCCATATTGCAGGACGCCGCAGAATGAGCATCGAACAGCTTGCCGAAACCGCACGCGCCATGGTTGCCCCGGGCAAGGGCATCATCGCCATCGACGAATCCGCCGCCACCTGCAAGAAGCGTTTTGATGGCGTCGGCATCGAATCCACCGAGGAAAACCGCCGCGCCTACCGCGAGCTGCTGCTGACCACGCCCAACGCCCACGAATACCTTTCCGGCGCGATCCTGTTTGATGAAACCATCCGCCAATCCACCAAGGATGGCGTGCCGTTTGCCAAATACATGGCCGATCACGGCATGATCCCCGGCATCAAGGTCGATAAAGGCACCCACGCGCTGGCCGGCTGCCCGGGCGAAGTGGTCACCGAAGGTCTCGACGGCCTGCGCGAGCGCCTGCAGGAGTACTACAAGCTGGGCGCGCGCTTCGCCAAGTGGCGCGCGGTGATCACCATTGGTGATGACATCCCCTCCGGCACCTGCATTGAATCCAATGCCCATGCGCTGGCCCGTTACGCCGCGCTGTGTCAGGAATGCGGCCTGGTGCCGATGGTCGAGCCGGAAGTGCTGATGGATGGCGATCACGACATCGAAACCTGCTACGAAGTCACCGAAGTCACCCTGCGCGCCTTGTTTGATGCGCTCTACCAGCACAACGTGATGCTGGAAGGCACCATCCTGAAGGCATCGATGGTGCTGCCGGGCAAGGATTGCCCCGATCAGGCCAGCGTCGAGGAAGTGGCCGAGGCCACCCTGATGTGCCTGAAATCGGCGGTGCCGGCGATCCTGCCGGGCATCGTGTTCCTCTCCGGTGGCCAGTCCGATGAAGCCGCCACCGCGCATCTGGATGCGATGAACCGGATGGGCCCGAACCCGTGGCCGCTGTCGTTCTCCTATGGCCGCGCCATGCAGCAGGCCGCGCTCAAGCTGTGGGCAGCGGACATGAGCGGCAACTGGGACAAGGCACAGGCCACCGTGTACGCGCGCGCCAAGGCCAATGGCGAAGCCGCACTGGGGCAGTGGGGCGGGTAATCGCACCCTCTTGATAGATGCAAGAACGCCGGCCATGTGCCGGCGTTTTGTTTGGATGTCGGTGGTGGGCGACGTCAACGCTTGCGCCGCTGGTGCGTTGACCTGATTCGACCCTGCCCGATGGCACACGTCGGCGTCACCGGCGCTGGATAAAATCGGGCGCTTGACTGACCAAAGCCCAACCCATGCCCCAGCGTATTCCATCTGCTCTTGTCACTGCCGTATTGGCCACCGCCCTACTGGCCGCCTGCGGCAAGTCCGAATCCGCCAACCCGCAAAGCCGCAGCGGCGCGCAGGCCGTGCCGGTCACGACGACGCTGGTGCGCGAAGAAGCGTTCAGCGAGACCGTCTCCGCCGTCGGCACTGTCACTGCCCGCGAATCGATCACCGTCACCGCCAAGGTCAGTGAGATTGTTGAGCGGGTGCATTTTGAAAGTGGCCAGCAGGTGGCGCGTGGTGCGCCCTTGGTGACCTTGTCGGGGCAGCAGCAGCAAGCGGCATTGCAGGCGGCCGAAGCCACGGCCGAAGAAGCCGAGCGCCTGTACCAGCGCAACCGCCAGTTGGTCGATCAGCAGTTGATCGCGCGTTCGCAATTCGATGCCCAGCATGCGCTGCGTAATGCCACGCAGGCACGGGTGGCAGAAATCCGTGCGCAACTGGGTGATCGCGTCATCCGTGCGCCGTTCACCGGTGTGCTGGGTATCCGGCAGGTCAGCCCCGGTGCATTGGTCACGCCCGGCACCGCCATCGCCACGCTGGATGATTTGAGTCGGGTGTATGTCGATTTCCCGCTGCCGGAGGCGCAGTTGCAGCATCTGGGTGCCGGCCAGCGCCTGATCGGCGTGGCTGCCGCATGGCCGGGCCGCAGTTTTGATGGCGTGGTCAGCACGATCGATGCGCGGATCAACCCGGCCACGCGCGCGCTGACCGTGCGCGCGGATTTTGCCAATGCCGATGGCGCGCTCAAGCCCGGCATGTTGGTCAACGTGCAACTGTTCCAGGCCGAACGCCGGGCGCTGCGGGTGCCGGAAATCGCGGTGATGCAGGTGGGCCGGGAGACCTTCGCGTGGAAGGTTGGGGCCGATGACAAGGTGGAGCAGGTGCCAGTCACGGTTGGGCATCGCGATGCTGGGCAGGTCGAGATCACCCAAGGGTTGGCGGCCGGGGATCGCATCGTGGTCGATGGCGTCGGCAAGCTGCGTGCCGGCCAGACCATCGCCGAGGTGACGCCTGCAGCCAAACCCGATGCGCCAGCGGCCAATGCCGGCAATGGCGCGGCCGGGCAGTAAGCGATGAAACTTTCCGATATTTCCATCCAGCGGCCGGTGTTTGCCACGGTGATGAGCCTGCTGTTGATCGTGATGGGCGTGATCGCGTTCCAGCGCCTGACCGTGCGTGAACTGCCAGCCATCGATCCGCCGATTGTTTCGGTCGATGTGACCTATCCCGGTGCGTCGGCCGCGGTGGTGGAAACCCGCATCACCCAGTTGCTGGAGGGCGCGCTGGCCGGCATCGAAGGCATCAACACCATCGAATCCAACAGCCGCAACGGCCGCTCGTCGGTCACCATCGAGTTCAATCTCAACCGCGATATCGAGGCCGCTGCCAACGATGTGCGCGATGCGATCAGCCGGGTGGCGGCGCGTATCCCGCCGGAGGCCGATCCGCCGCGCATCGCCAAAGTGGAAGCCGATGCCGATGTCATCGTCTGGCTCAATCTGCGTTCCACCACGATGGACACGATGGCGCTGACCGATTACGCCGATCGCTACATCGTCGATCGGCTGTCGGCGCTTGATGGTGTGGCGCAGGTGCAATTGGGCGGTAGCCAGCGTTATGCGATGCGCATCTGGCTGGATGCCGATGCGCTGAGCGCCCGCGGTTTGACCGCCAACGATGTGGAAAGCGCCCTGCGTGCGGAAAACGTGGAATTGCCGGCGGGCAGCCTGGAATCGGCGCAACGCGATTTCACCCTGCGCATCGAGCGCGATTACCGCAATGCCGAGCAATTTGCCCGGATCCCGCTGCGCAAGGGGGCCGATGGCTACGTGGTGGTGCTGGGCGATGTGGCCAAGGTGGAACTGGGGCCAAGCGAGCGGCGCTCGTATCTGCGCAGCAATTTTCAGCCCAACGTGGGTTTGGGCATCATCCGCACCTCCACCTCCAACGCGCTGGATGTGGCCCATGCCGCGCGCGCCGAGGCCGAGCGTATCCAGCAGGGCTTGCCGCCGGGTACCGAAATTTTTGTCGCTTTCGACAGCACGGTGTTCATCGATGCCTCGATCAATCGCGTGTACCAGACGCTGGTCGAGGCGGCGTTACTGGTGGTGATCGTGATCTGGTTGTTCCTGGGATCGCTGCGCGCGGCGATCATCCCGGCGGTGACGGTACCGGTCTGCGTGATCGCGGCCTTCATCGCGTTGTATGTCTTTGGCTATTCGATCAACCTGCTCACCTTGCTCGCGCTTGTCCTGTGCATCGGGTTGGTGGTGGATGACGCCATCGTGGTGCTTGAAAACGTGCAGCGGCGTACCGATCTGGGTGAGCCGCCGATCGTCGCCGCCCGCCGTGGCACCAAGCAGGTGGCGTTTGCGGTGATCGCCACCACGGTGGTGCTGGTCGCGGTGTTTTTGCCGGTGGGTTTCATGGAGGGCAATACCGGCCGGCTGTTTCGTGAGTTGTCGATTGCGCTGGCCGGTGCGGTGGCCATTTCCGCCTTCGTCGCGCTTACGCTCACGCCGATGATGTGCGCGATGCTGGTGCGCCCGCATGGCAAGGAGCGTGGCTTCAATGCGTGGCTCAACGGCAAATTGCGGCGTTTGAGCGCAGGTTACGGCCGCCGCATCGAGGCATTGGTGGCGCTGCGGCCATCGCGCATGAGCGCCATGGTGTTGCTGGTGATGGGCCTGTGTCTGGCCATCGCGGCGATCCTGTATTGGCGGGTGCCGAGCGAGCTGGCCCCCAGCGAGGACCGTGGCCGCTTCTTTGTCAGCATCGATGCACCGGAAGGTGCCGGCTTTGATTACACCGTGGCGCAAGTGCAGCAGGTGGAAGAAGTGCTGCGCCCGCTGATCGGTGAGGACAAGCCGATCGTGCGCGCCAACTCGCGTGCGCCACGCGGCTGGGGCGGTGGCGAGGACATGCACACCGGCAACGTGGTGGTCTTCATGCAGGATTGGGACAAACGCGATGTCAGCACCGAAGAGGTGGTGAGCGAGGTGCGCCGCGAATTGAGCAAACTGCCCGGCGTGCAGGCGCGTCCTTCGGCACCGGGCGGTTTGCTGGGCGGGCGCGGTGGTGGCCGTTTCAGTCTGGTGCTGGGCGGGCCGAATTACGAGGAACTGGCGCAATGGCGCGACCGCATGATGGCGCGCATGGAGGATTATCCCGGCCTGCTTGGGCCGGACTCGGATTACCGGGAAACCCGGCCGCAGATGCGGGTCACCGTTGATCACGTGCGCGCGGCCGATCTTGGCGTATCGGTCAACGAGGTGGGCCGGACACTGGAAACCATGATGGGCGGCCGCCGGGTTACCACGTTTGTCGAGGATGGCCGCGAATACGATGTGGTGGTTCAGGGCGAGCGCGACAAGCGTATGACCCCGGAAGACCTTGGCAACACTCAGGTGCGTGGGCGCGATGGCGTACTGGTGCCGTTGTCGAATCTGGTCAGCCTGCAGGAAGTGGCTGAGCCCGGGCGTTTCAACCGCTTCAACCGTTTGCGCGCGATCACCATCAGCGCCGAGTTGGCCCCGGGCGTGCCGATGGGCGAGGCGATTGCCTGGGCGGAAGAAACCGCGCGTCAGGAATTGCCCGCCTATGCCCAGTTGGACTGGAAAGGCGAAGCGCGCGAATACCTCAATGCCGGCAGCGCGGTGATGCTCACCTTCGCGATGGCGCTGCTGATTGTGTATCTGGTGCTGGCCGCGCAGTTCGAGAGCTTCATCCACCCGCTGGTGATCATGTTGACCGTGCCGCTGGCGGTGCTGGGTGCCTTGCTGGGGTTGTGGCTGACCGGCGGCACGCTCAATCTGTTCTCGCAGATCGGTATCGTGATGCTGGTGGGCTTGGCGGCCAAGAACGGCATCCTGATCGTCGAGTTCGCCAACCAGCTGCGCGATGAAGGACGCAGCGTGCAACAGGCGATCGCCGAGGCCAGCGCAGTACGCCTGCGCCCGATCCTGATGACATCGGCGGCAACCGTAATGGGCGCGGTGCCATTGGTGGTGGCGCATGGCCCGGGCTCTGCCAGCCGTGCCACGATTGGCGTGGTCATCATTTTTGGCGTCTCCTTCGCCACTTTGCTGACCCTGTTCGTGGTGCCGATGTTGTATGCCTTGCTGGCACCGTTCACCCGCTCGCCGGATGCGCTCAAACACACGCTGGAAACGCTGGAAGCCGAGACGCCTGAAGTACATGGGCATTGAGCAGCCAGCCGCGCACGCGCATGTCATCGCTGCCCGCGATGGCCTGCGTTTGCGCGCATTGCCGGCCTTGCTCACCCATGCCGACGATGCCGAGGTCGAGCGTGGCTTGAGCCATCGGTTCCCGCATCCGTACACCCGCGCGGATGGTGAGGCATTCCTGCGCGGTGAGCTTGTGCCGCTGGCCGATGCCTTCGCCATTGAATTGGATGGCGAAGCGGTTGGTGGCATCGGCCTGCAACGCCTGCCGGGTGATCGCGCAATCGGTGCCGAGCTTGGTTATTGGCTGGGTCGCGCGTACTGGGGCCGTGGCTTGATGAGCGATGTCGTCGCCACCTCTTTGTGCCGTGGGCGATGGCCGAATACCGCCTGCTGCGGCTGCAGGCCACCGTGCTGGGCTTCAATGTGGGCTCGGCGCGGGTACTACAAAACAACGGTTTTGTTGAAGAAGGCGTGATGCGTTGCGCGGTGATGAAGCGCGGCCAGGTGCATGATCTGCGCCTCTTTGCGCGTTGCTTGGATACCCGCACAGCATGAAAACGGCGGCCCGCGAGCCGCCGTTTGATGAAGTGGGTGCGCTTTCGATTATCGCGGGGATGATTCGTTCCTACCGTCATTGGTCATTGCAGGAGCGGGCCATGCCCGCGACACTTGCGTTATCCCAAGCGCGCAAGCTGCGTTGTCATCGGGTGACTTTCTTTGCGGCCAGCGCGCCCATGATGAACAGGATTACCGCCAGCACGATAAAAGCGACGAACAGGAATTTGGCGATACCAAACGAGGCACCGGCAATGCCGCCGAAGCCGAGCACGCCGGCGATTAAGCCGATGATGGCAAAAATGATGGCCCATCTGATCATGAGGGTAGTTCCTTGAATGGGAGGCGGCAGGCCGCCAGTGCGTTGCAGCTTGCCCGCCACACGATCAAGCCAGCGTGATTCACGCCGCCTGCACGTTCTGCTTCGGCCCCTGTCACGCGAAAAATCCGCCACAATCGGGCCTTCGCGCCACACAACGGGGAACTGCCTTGGAAGCCTTTGTCAACGGTCTCAACAACATCGTCTGGAGCAAGCCGCTGATCTGGCTGTGTCTCGGGGCCGGCCTGTATTTCTCCTTGCGCACGCGCTTCGTGCAGGTGCGCCAGGTCAAGGAGATGGTGCGCCTGATGCTGACCGATAGCCGTTCGGCGGCGGGTGTGTCCTCGTTTCAGGCGTTGGCGATGTCGCTCTCCGGGCGGGTCGGTATCGGCAATATCGCGGGCGTTGCCACCGCGATTGCCTTTGGTGGGCCGGGGGCCGTGTTCTGGATGTGGGTGGTGGCGTTTCTCGGTGCCTCCACCGCGTACATCGAATCCACCCTCGGCCAGATCTACAAGGAAACCGATGGCGAGGGCCGTTATCGCGGCGGCCCGGCCTACTACATCGAAAAATCGATGGGGCAGAAGTGGTATGCATGGCTGTTTGCCATTGTCACCATCATCGCGACTGGCTTCTTGCTGCCCGGTGTGCAGGCCAACGGCATCGCCCACGGCATGCAAAACGCCTTCAATCTTGATCCCAGGATGACCGCAACCGTGGTGGTGGTCTTGCTGGGCTTCGTGATTTTTGGCGGTGTCAAACGCATCGCGGCGGTGGCCGAGTTCGTGGTGCCGTTCATGGCGCTGGCCTACATGTTGGTCGCGTTGGTGATCATGTTCTTGAACGCCCAGCA
>JAUNTK010000049.1 GCA_030538735.1 Pseudomonadota bacterium | reverse complement strand
GGCTACCGCATCAGCACCATGCTGTGCTACCAGATCGTCGCGGTGGCGGTGGGCTGGCATGTCTATCAACTCACCCGCGACCCGTGGGCGCTGGGCCTGATCGGCTTGGCCGAAGTGCTGCCGTTTTTCTGCGTGGCACCGTTCGCCGGTTACTTGGTCGATAACCTGCCGCGCCGCAAACTGGGCATGGCCGCCTGCGCCGGCCTCACCCTGACCGCCTTGCTGTTGGCGTGGGTCGCCAGCCCGTGGTTCCCGCTTGATGGCGTCTGGCCGATCTATGCCGCGATCGCCGTTGGCGGCATGGTGCGTGCCTTTCTCGGCCCGGTCTACAACGCCCTGTTCGCGCGCGTGTTGAAGCGCGAACAATTTGCCCGTGGCGCCAGTTTGGGCAGCGTGATTTTTCAGGCCGGGCTGGTGCTGGGGCCGGCCTTGGGCGGCGTGTTGGTCGGCTGGGCCGGGCAATCCACCACCTATGCCATCGCCGCCGGGTTCGGGCTTGTCGCCATTGCTTCGTTGGCGATGATGCAAGTCAGCGAGCCACCGATCCCGCTGCAACGCGGGCCGGTGTTCAAAAGCATCGGCGAAGGCCTGCGCTTCGTGTTTGGCCACCAGATCATCTTGGGCGCGCTGGCGCTGGATATGTTCGCGGTCTTGCTGGGCGGGGCGATATCACTGGCCCCGGCCTTCATCAAGGACATCCTGCACGCCGGCCCGGAGGCGCTCGGCATCTTGCGTGGCGCACCGGCGCTGGGCTCGATGGCGGTGGCGCTATGGTTGGCGCGCAAACCGCTCAGCCGCCATGCCGGCCGCGTGATGCTGATATCGGTGGCCGGCTTCGGCCTGTGCATGATTGGCTTCGGCCTCAGCACCTCGCTATGGGTGTCAGCGGCGATCCTGCTGGTCTCCGGCATGTTCGATGGCGTCTCGGTGGTGCTGCGCTCAACCGTGCTGCAACTGGCCACGCCCGATGAAATGCGCGGCCGGGTGTCATCGGTCAACAGCATCTTCATCAGCTCATCCAACGAGCTGGGCGCGTTCTATGCCGGCTCGATGGCGCGCTTGCTCGGGCTGGTACCGGCGGTGGTATTGGGCGGCTGCGTGACGATCGGTGTGGTCGCGGCAACGGCCAAATTGGCACCGAAATTGCGCCGGTTGGATTTGCGCGATTTATAGGCACTTGCGGCCGATTCGAGCTGATTCACTGCGTATCGCGTCGATAAAAAAACGCCGGGGCAAACCCGGCGTTTTGGTAATGCCTGACTGGCCGCAGGATCAATCGCCCTGCTGCTTCTGGCGGATTTCCCAGCGCTCTTGCGCATCGATGGTGCGCTCGGCCTGCGGGCGGGCTTCGAGGCGATCCAAGCCGATCTCTTCGCCGGTATCGACACAATAGCCGTAATCGCCCTCATCAACGCGGCGGATGATGCTCTCGATCTTGTTGATCAGCTTGCGATAGCGGTCGCGGGTACGCAGTTCCAGCGCGTTCTCGGTTTCGCGGCTGGCGCGCTCGGCTTCATCACCGATATCGCGCACTTCATCCTTGAGGTTTTCGATGGTCTGCTTGGATTCTTCGATCAATTCCTCGCGGCGCGTGATCAGCTTCTGGCGGAAATACTCCAGCTGCAGCGGGTTCATGTATTCCTCGCTGGCCGAAGGCTTGTAGCCGGCCGGCAGGATCGGGCGGCCAGTCGCCTCATCCACCTTGAATTTGGGCGCGTTGGATTTCGGCTTGGCCGCCGTCTTGGCCGGGGTAGCCACCACCGCACGCGCCACTTTGCCGACCGGGCGTGCCACAGCGGTCTTGGCCACCACCGGTTTGCTGGCCGCTGCCTTGGCCGCGATAGCCGGTTTGGTCGCCGCCTTGGTTGCTTTGGCTGGCGCGGCCGGTTTGCTGGCCTTGGCCGCGGCCGGTGCCTTCACCGCAACCGCTGGCTTGGCTGCGGCTTTTTTCGGCTCGGCTTTTTTCGCCGCCGCCGGTTTTGCAGCGGGTTTTTTCTCCACCGCCTTGGCCGGTTTCACCGCCTTCGCAGCCGGTTTGGCGCTGACGGCTTTCTTGGCGGTGGATGGGGTGGCCTTGGCTGCCGGCTTGGCGGCCTTGGTTGCGGTCTTCTTGGCGGGTTTCTTGACTGCCACGTATGGTTCCTTGAAGTTCCCTTGAGCCGGGGAAGCGGGCTGTTATAGCCTAGGCGCTCCCTCTCGGCAAGCGCGCCATTGTCGCGCATTTGGGCGTACAAGTCCCGTGATTTCGCGTTTACTCATTTTTTTATTGCGCGGCTACAAGCGTTTTATCAGCCCGATGCTGGGCCAACGCTGCCGTTTCACCCCCAGTTGCTCGGAGTACGCGATGATCGCCATCGAGCGCTTCGGCCCGCTCAAGGGCAGTTGGCTGGCGGCGAAACGCTTGGCCCGCTGCCAGCCTTTCCATCCCGGCGGCCACGACCCCGTCCCGTGCTCAGACCACAAGGAAACCCCATGACTTCCACCCTCATCGTCAATGCCCGGCTGGTCAATGAAGGCCGCGAATTCGATGGCGATCTGCGCATCGAAAACCAGCGCATCGCCCTGATCGGCGACGCACTGGCCGCCAAACCCGGCGAAACCGTGATCGATGCCGAAGGCCGTTGGCTGATGCCCGGCATGATCGATGACCAAGTGCATTTCCGCGACCCGGGCCTCACCCACAAGGGCGATATCGCCAGCGAATCGGCGGCGGCCGTGGCTGGCGGCATCACCAGCTTCATGGATATGCCCAACACCCATCCGCCCACACTCGATTCTGCCGTGCTGGAAGCCAAATACCAGCTCGCCGCCGGCCGCGCCTGGGGCAATTACGGCTTCTACCTCGGCGCCAGCAACGACAATATCGAGGCGATCCGCGCGCTCGACCCCAAAGCCGCGCCCGGCATCAAGGTATTCATGGGTGCCTCCACCGGCAATATGCTGGTTGATGACCCGGATATCCTCGATGCGATCTTCCGCGACACCCCGGTACCGATCATCACCCATTGCGAAGACACGCCGATGATCGATGCGCTGTTTGCGCAGCACGTCGCGCAATACGGCGATAACCTGAGCGCCGATTTTCACCCGGCAATCCGCAGCCGCGAGGCCTGCCTGAAATCCAGCACGCTGGCCGTCGAACTGGCCCGCCGCCACGACACCCGCCTGCATGTACTGCATATCTCGACCGCCGATGAACTGGCCCTGTTCGAACAAGGCCCGATGATCCGCGCCGATGGCAGCCGCAAGCGCATCACCGCTGAAACCTGCGTGCATTTCCTCCATTTCGCCCGCGCCGATTACGCCACGTTGGGCAACCGGATCAAATGCAACCCGGCGATCAAGGAAGAAAGCGACCGCGCCGCGTTGGTCGCCGCGCTGGCCAATGATGTGATCGACGTGCTCGCCACCGACCACGCCCCGCACACCTGGGAAGAAAAGCAGCAGCCCTATGCCAAGGCACCCAGCGGCCTGCCGCTGGTGCAATACGCGCTGCAGACCGCGTTGGAGCACGTCCACGAAGCGCGTTTGACGCGCGCGCAAGTGGTGCAGAAATTCGCCCACGCATCGGCGCAGTTGTTTGATGTTGCCGAGCGCGGCTTTCTGCGTGAGGGCTATTTCGCCGACTTGGTGCTGGTCGAAGACCGCCCGCATACCGTACAGCGCGAAGACGTGCTCTCTAAATGCGGCTGGTCGCCGTTTGAAGGCCATACCTTCCAGTCACGCATCGTCGGCACCTGGGTCAATGGCCGGCAGGTATGGGATGGCAGCCGCGTGCTCGGCAACCCGGGTGGCCAACGTCTGGTGTTTGCGCGATGAGCCGGGTGCTCGCTGCGCTGCCGATGCTATTGAGCTTGGCCGCCTGCGCATCGCCGCCCTCCAGTACGGCGGGCAACGCCGAGCGGCCCAAACCGGAGCCCCAACCGATGACCCGCAGCGGCCACCATCCGCCACCCGCCCCGGCGGTGAAAAACGCCGCCGATGCGGACGCGGCATCGACATCGACAAGCGATGGAAAGCCCGCGCAACGTGATCTCGACCTGAGCGCGCTAACGCCCGCGATTCCGCCCTACGAGAAAGTCCCCAACAGCCTGATCTCGATGCCGCGCCAAGTACGCGCCGGGCAAACCCTGAGCGGCCAGATACCGGCAGGCAGCCGTCTGCGCATTGATGGCCGCAACATCGCCGTCGGCGCGGATGGGCGCTTCAACCATCAGGTGCCGGCAACGGCCAGCGGCAGCATGGCGGTGCGCATCGAGCCAACAGACGGCCGGCCGCCGATGAACCTCAAGGTGAGTATCAGCCCGTAAGTGGGTAGCCGCATCGCGGTGGCAGCGGGTTCCCGGTGATGGTCATGGTCATGCGCAATGACTGCGACGCGATGGCCGTACATGACCATCGGCACTTGAGGCCAAATTGTTGTGTGGAACACGCTGACGGCAGTTTCAATTTTGTAACGAAACTGTTATTGATGACGTGCCTGAACAAAACCTTACCGGCGTTGCCAGCTCATGCCGCAACCGCGGAATTGTTCAGCGGCGCTTCAAACGTGTAACCACACGGCCAACTCAACCGACAACAAAGGAAGCCCATGCGCGCCCAAGCCACATTGCCTGCATTCCGCAAAGGACCAGATCGCTCCCGCTTGTTCCAAGCCATCGCCTGTAGCCTGCTGCTTGCTGCGGCCACGCCCGTCATTGCCCAGGATGCCGTGCAATCCGGTGCCAGCAAGCAACTCTGCGATGCCTACGCCGATACCGGCCAGCGCAGCGCCTGCATGGCGCAAGGCACGCAATACGGCCCGGCGCTTGCCGCCGCGTTCGAGCAATCGATGGCGGTGCGCACAGCCAGCAGCAATACCGCCGTGACCGCGAATGCGTTTGCCGAAACCGGCAAGATCGGCGACCCGGACAGTTGGGTCGATGACGAATTCAGGCTGGATTGGGGCCTGGGCGCAATCAATGCCCAGCACGCCTACGCGCGCGGCTTGAGCGGCCAGGGCATCATGCTGGGTGTGATGGACAGCGGCGTGTTCTTCGGGCACTCGGAGTTCGATGGCAAGCAGAATGTGTCGATCACCATGGCCGATGTGCTGGCCGATGGCAGCCGCTGCACCACGTTCCGCAGTTTTGGCGGCCCCACCCCCTGCTTCGCCACCCATGGCGATGAAGCGCAACTGGATTACGTCCGCTTCAACGACAACGTGCCGCAGAACATCCGCGACATCATCTCCAATCCAAACGCCAACTACACCAAGCCCGGCTTCAACTATGAAAGCCATGGCACCCACGTGGCCGGCACGATCGCCGCCAATCGCGATGGCTTCGGTATGCACGGCGTAGCGTTTGGCGCCAATATCGCCTCGGCACGGCGCTTCTACGACACGGTACGCGAATGGGCACGCACACCAACCGGCTATTCGGTGGCCAGTGTGATCGCCGGCCCCGCCCCAACCATGAGCGCCAATGCAATGGCATTGCGCGATATGGCCGCCGCCGGCGTGCGCGCGGTCAATCACAGCTGGGGCTATACCGTGCCGATCTACGACGGCGATGATCTGGACGGTTATTACAATTTTGCCGGCAACCGACCGATCTGGGATACCTTCGTCGATGCCTCGCGCGACAGTGGCATGATCCAGGTATGGTCGGCCGGCAACATCCGTGAGGCCCCACCGCCGGGCATGCGCGCGATGTCGGGCCTGACCGCCAGCCTGCCGCGTTATGCCCCGGATATCGAGAAATACTGGCTGTCGGTGGTCAATGTGCTGCGCACCGGCGATGCCAACAATCCGCACGCCATTTCCTCCGGCTCGATGATCTGCGGCGAAGCCAAGCAGTGGTGCATCGCGGCACCGGGCACGGCGATCGCTTCAGCCGCGGTCGGCGGCAATCAAGATATCGAGGGGGCGCTGGTTCGCAACCCGGATGGCAGCTACAGCCTCGACATCAGCCATCAGGATCCCGGCTCCGACTATGCGGCGATGAGCGGCACCTCGATGTCGGCTCCGCACGTCACCGGTGCGCTCGGCCTGCTGTTCGAACGCTTTGCATATCTGGACAATGCGCAAGTACGCGACATCCTGCTGACCACCGCCACCGATATCGGCGCGCCGGGCGTGGACGAAATCTACGGCTGGGGTCTGATCAATCTGCAGAAGGCGATCGAAGGCTACGGCCAGTTCCGCGTCGATACCGATGTCACGATGGCCACCAAGGCCGGCGGTGCGCATGTCTGGAACGATGCCCGCGTGTGGGATGTGTGGAGCAACGACATCGGTGGCCCGGGCCACTTCAGCTTCACCAGCCCGAATGGCGGCTGGCTGCGCTTGTCAGGCAACAACAGCTTCAACGGCCTGACCGTCAAGGGCGGCGTGCTTGAGCTCAGCGGCGAGAACCGGCTGGGCAGCAATACCGGCGTCGATGGCGGCCTGCTGCTGGTCAATGGCATGCTCGAGAGCACCGTGCGGGTCAATGCAGGCGGCACCTTGGGTGGTAGCGGCACCATCATCGGCAACGTCAACGTCGCCGGCGGTCTGGCACCGGGCGCGTCGATCGGCATGCTGAGCGTGATTGGCAATTACGTGCAGGAGGCCGGCTCACGCTTCTTCGTCGAAATGCAGCCGCCAAGCGCCACCGACCAGCTGCTGGTCTACGGTGCGGTCACCCTCAACGGCGGCACCGTGGTCGCCTTGCGTCAGCCCGGCGTGTTCGGGCTGGGGCAGTCTTACAACTTCCTGTCTGCGCAGAATGGCATCACCGGCCAGTTTGCCGGTGTCGACAACAGCAATATGGGTTCGTTCCTGAAGATGACCCTGAGTTATGGCAGCCGCGATGTATATGCCCAAGTGGTGCGTGCCGCGGCGCTGGCATCGGTAGCCAACACCAGCAACCAGGCCAACACCGCGCGTGCGCTCGACAGCCTGGCCGACAGCAACACCCTGCTGCAACGCCTGGTGCTGTTCAGTGATGCACAGGCGCTGGCCGCCTTCGACCAACTCTCGGGCGAGGCCCATGCCAGCCTGCACGGGGTGTTGACTGAAAGCAGCCGCCATCTGCGCAATGCGGCCCTGACCCGTGCGCGCACCGGCCATGATGCCTTCACCAGCCAAGCGGCCGATGCCGGCATTGCGGTGTGGGTGGATGCCGCGGGCAAAGGCGGCATGGTACAGAGCGATGGCAATGCCGCCAGCGCCAACTACGACGGCAGCCAATTCCTGATCGGTGTCGATTACCAGCTTGAGAGTGGCTGGCGCTTCGGCCTGATGGGCGGCACCGACCGTACCGACATGTCGGTCGGCCATCGCAACAGCAAGGCCGAAGCCAAGGGCAAGGTGCTGGGCGTGTATGGCGGCCAGCGCTTCGGCGGCTTTGGCCTGCATGCCGGTTACGTACACAACAATCAGGACATCCGCAGCGACCGCCGCATTGCAATCCAGGGCTACACCGCCAGCCATAGCGCCGATTACGATGCCACCTCGCGTCAGGCATTCATCGAAGGCGGCTACCGCTTTGGCGGCGCGGCATGGGAGGTGGAGCCGTACCTGCAGTACGCCAAGGTCAAGGTCGAAACCGATGGCTTCAGCGAGAGTGCTGGCGTAGCCGCGTTGAGCGCGGGCGATGTCAGCAACAAGGTTGATCTGGCTACCGGCGGCGTGCGTTTCAACCTCAACTTGAAAGGATCGCAGCAGGAAGAAACCTGGCTCAGCCTGCGTGGTGGCCTGGGTTACCGCAAGGCCAGCGGTGATCGCGACATGGCCACCACGCTCAGCTTCGTCGGCAGCAATGCCTACGTGGTGAACGGTGCGCCGATTGCCAAATCGGCCACCGTCGGTGAGCTGGGCTTGGGCGCACGCCTGTCCGAGCGCGCCTTGCTTGAACTGGGCTACAGCGGCCAGTTCTCCAAGGATGGCAACGACCACGGTGCCAACGCCCGCCTGTCGATCCGCTTCTGATCCCATCGACAACGCGGCAACACGGACAAGGGCGGCATGATCGCCCTTGTTCTTTTTGCGCGCTTGCCGCGCTTGCCGCGAGCCGGCACGATGGGCCAACACTCGCCGCTCGTTGCTTGCCGATGTCGCCCATTGACCGCTACCTGATCGCCCTATGTCTTGCCACCCTGCCCGCGCCCGGCATGGCGCAAGCGCCTGATCCAGCCAATTCCGAATCAAGCCCGGCGGCCACACTCCCGCGCCATGCCGCGCAAGGCACGCTGGTGACGGGACAAGCCGCGCCCGGCAGCACGGTGACGGTGGATGGCCGGGCGATCCGGGTTGCCGAGGATGGCCGCTTCGTGTTCGCGCTGGGCCGTGATGCCACCGGCACGCAGACGGTTCGCGTACACGCACCCGGCCGCTCCCCCCGCGATCAGCGCCTGCAGATCATCGCGCAAGCATGGCCGACCCAGCACATCAACGGCCTGCCGCCAGCCACGGTCAACCCGCCACCCGCCATCGCCGAGCGCATCCGCCGCGAACAAGCCAGCGTCGCCGCCGTGCGTCAACGCGACGACCCGCGCCTTGATTGGCAGCCGCCCTTCATCCGCCCGGTCGAGGGCCGCACCAGTGGCCGCTTCGGCCGCCAGCGCGTCTATAACGGCCAGCCCGGCGCCGCCCATTCGGGCATGGATATCGCCGCTGCCACCGGCACGCCGATCAAGGCACCGGCCGCTGGAATAATCACCTTCGCCAACGCCGATCTGTATCTGACTGGCGGCACCGTGGTGCTCGATCACGGCTTCGGCATCAGCAGCAATTTTCTGCACCTCTCACGCATCGACGTGAAGCCCGGCGATCACGTGCGCCAAGGCCAGGTGATCGGCGCGGTGGGCTCCACCGGGCGCAGCACCGGGCCGCATCTGCACTGGGGCATGAACTGGTTCGAGATCCGCATCGACCCGCAAACGATGCTGGAGCGGCCTTGACCGGGCAGGCTTGAGCGGCGATGAAAAACGCAGCCCCAACGAAAGCCGGGGCGGTTCACTGCCTCATTTCAATCGCTTGCGCAGCGATGGATTACCGCTTTCACCAGAATGGCAGGGGTTGAGTGCGTCTTGCCCGATCAGCCGTTGTAGCCGCTGACCCGCGCCACCGCATCATGCGCGTGCAGGCTTTCAAAATGCGCCACCCGTGCATCCCAAGCCGATACCCACGGCAGGCTGGTCAGTGCCGCGGCGACACGGCGTGCCGCATCCTCGCAGAACATCAAATTGCGCGCATTGGCCTCGGCAAACGCCTGCTCATCCTCGCGCTTGACCGCGGTTTGCACTGGCGTACCCAACGCGGCTTCCAGTGCATCGACCAATGCCTGCACTGGTAAGCCCGCGTAATCCTTGCGCAACTCCACCCGCACCGTGGCGGTGCTGCGTTGCGCATGCGGCGTCGCGGCCAAGCCGGCTTTCGATGCCAGCCAATCGCGCACCGCCTCGGTGCTTGGCGTTTCACCCTCGAAGTGCTGGGCGAAGGCTTGCGCATTGATCTCGCGCGACAACGCCGCCGAGGCTGGACAGGTGCTGGAATAATCGACCTCGACCTGCACCACGGTGCGCAGCTCATCGCCATCGGCTTCGAGTTGCAGATGCACGGGATAACGTTTCCAGCCGCGATGCTCGCTGATCAGCGCAGCACGCTCCAGCAGTTGGTCGTAGCGGATATCCAGCCGCGCATGTTGAGCAATGCCCTGCTGCGATTCGATCAGCGTGCGCATCAAGGCGTCAAGGCTGGCCGCATCCGGGGTGATCGTCGGCAGGCTTTGCTGCAGATGCAGATAAAGCCGCGACATATGGATGCCGCGCTTGTCGGCATCGCCCAGATTCACCGCGACATCCACCTTGGCCGCTACCTGCGCACCCGCACCAAGGCCAAACGGCAGCGCGATCCCTTCCATACCCACCCAGTCAAGCGGACGCGCCAAGGCGGCGGACTCGAAGGCGACATCGGGGAGGGCGCGTGAAGCAGACATCAGCATTTCAGGCTCAAATGAGAACGACTCGCATAGTGTACCGATCCGTTTACTGGCGTGCCGCGCGCCAGCTGCAACACAGTGTTGCCCAGGGCGACAAAGCCTGCCCCGCGCGGCGCGCATCGGCGATGGCATCAAGCAGGCGACGCGGCCGGGTCGCGTCACCGCCACGGATCGGCTCGGCCGGCAAGCCCAGCGCCTTGCGCAGATCGTGGCTGATGCGGGCGCAGGCATCGTGGTCTTCATCAAACAGGCGGCGCTCGGCCAAATCCAGCGCGCAGGCGTAGCGGTCCAACGCGGCCAGATCGAAGCCGGCATCGCGCCGCATCAAGCCCGGCAATGCATCGGCCAGCGCATGCCAATCCACTTTTTCTTTCTGCAAGATCGCGCCCAGCGGGTGGCGGCGCGCACCCTTGCCCCAGCCGCGCAATTCATCCTGCCACCATGCCAATTTGGCCAGCCCCGGCGCGGGTTCTTCGGTGGATGCGGCGTCGATCCACTCATGAAGCAAGGCAAACCACGCCTCGGCAACGGTGCGCTGGATGGCCGGTACAAACACCTGCGCGATGCCCCACTCCGGCCAATGCCGGCGCCATTTATCGATAAAGCTGGCGGCCTCGGCACGCGCCTCGTTCACGGCCACACCTCGGGCTTGAGCAAATCGGCTGGCCCCTCGATCATCACATCGGCCTGCCAATCACGCGGGTCATCGCCCGCCACGCGATAGCCCCAGAGCGCCGCGATCGAGGCCATGCCGGCGGCGCGCGCGGCATCGATATCGCGCCGGTCATCACCGATATAGGTGCAGCGCGATGGCGCAACGCCCAGCACCTCGGCGGCATGGGTCAGGGGCAGCGGATGCGGCTTGCGTTCGGCCAGCGTATCGCCCCCGATCAGGATCGCCGAGCGCGTATCCCAGCCCAACATCGGCAGTAGATCACGCGCCAGTTTTTCCGGCTTATTGGTGACGATGCCCCAGCGCCCGCCATCGGCCTCGATCGCGGCCAACAGCGCCTCGATGCCCGCGAACGCCGCGCCATGTTGGCCAAGTTCCTGCGCGTAGATGGCGAGAAACTCCGGCACCGCAGCGAGGATTTCTTCATCGCTCCACGCCGGGAATGCCGCCCCCGCCATCGCCCGCGCCCCGCGCGAAACAAAGGGGCGAATCCCAGCCAAGGGCATCGGCGCGATGCCGCGCGCGCCACGCATCACATTCACCGTCGCCAGCATGTCCGGCGCGCTATCAAGCAAGGTGCCGTCAAGATCAAACAGGGTGAGTTCGGGGAAACGCCGCGCTTGGCTCACGCCTTGACCGCCGTCGCCAGATAATTCACATCGGTGCGCGATGTCAGCCGCGCGGCATTGCGCCACGGCTCGTACATCAGGCCGCTGACATCCTCCATCTGCAAACCGGCGGTGCGCAGCCACGCGGCCAGCTCGGAAGGTTTGATGAAATCGCGGTACTGATGGGTGCCTTTCGGCAACAAGCGCGCCACGTATTCGGCCCCGACAATCGCCAGCGCAAACGCGGCCGGCGTGCGGTTGAGAGTGGATAAAAACAACCGGCCACCGGGTTTCAACAAACGCGCGCAGGCCTCGATCACGCTGCCGGGGTCGGGTACGTGTTCCAGCATTTCCATGCAGGTGATGGCATCGAAACTGCCGGGGATTTCGGCCGCCAAATCCTCCACCGCCTGCAGGCGATAGTCGATCTGCAAACCGCCTTCGAGTTGATGCAGCTTGGCGACATCGATCAATTCCGGCGCCAGATCGATGGCGGTGACGCGCGCGCCGTGAACGGCCAGCGCCTCGGACAACAAGCCCGCACCGCAGCCGACATCCAGCAGCTTCGCGCCGGCCAATTCAACCCGATCCGCGACATACGCCAGACGCACCGGGTTCAGCACGTGCAGGGCTTTTTGCGGGCCGTCGGGGTCCCACCACCGATTAGCCAAAGCGCCAAATTTGTGCAGCTCCGATTGCCGCGCGTTGCGGTTCACCGTCGTTGACTCCTGATTGTTCATCGCGCATCACCCTCCATGGTGCAGCGTCCGGCCCGGCCATCCATGGCCGGGCGTTCGGGCACATGCGAAGCCGTGCTTCGCCAACATGTGCCCTCACCCCACCAGCGATTAGCCAACGCGCCAAATTTGTGCAGCTCCGCTGGGCGGGCGTTGCGGTTTTCTTGCGCGTTCATTGGCCCACCTCGATGGCGGAAATCCGCGTGCTCCATTGGCGGGCATTGGCAATGATGCCGGCTTCGTCCATATCGACCAAGCGGCGTTCGGCCAGCTTGTGTTTGCCGGCAATCCAAACATCGCTGACCTGATGGCGGCCGGTGGCATAGACGATCTGCGAGATCGCTTCAAACATCGGCTGGCCTTCGATGCTATCGAACGAAATACAGGCGATATCGGCCTGTTTGCCGACTTCCAGCGTGCCGATCAGTGCCTCCATGCCCAGCGCCTTGGCACCGCCGAGGGTGGCGGCGCGTAGCGCTTCGGCGGCATTGAGCGCGGCGGCATCCTGCGCCACGGCCTTGGCCAGCTGGGCGGCGGTCTTGGTTTCGCCGATCATGTCGAGATCGTTGTTGCTGGCCGCGCCATCGGTGCCGATGGCCAGGTTGACGCCGGCGCGCAACAGCGCATGGGCCGGGCAGAAACCTGATGCCAGCTTGAGGTTGGATTCCGGGCAGTGCACCACGCTGACCCCGCGCTCGGCGCACAAGGCGATTTCATCCGCGGTCAATTGAGTCATGTGGACGGCGATCAAGCGGTCGCTGATCAGGCCCAAGCGATCGAGCCGGGCAATCGGGCGCAGGCCGTAATCATCGATGGATTGCTGCACTTCCTGCGCGGTTTCTTGCAGATGCAGATGCACCGGGATATCGAGCTGGTCGGCCAACATGCGGATGCGCTCGAAGTTGGCATCATTCACCGTGTACGGCGCATGCGGGGCGAAGGCGGTCTTGATCAGTGCATCCTGTCGCCATTGGCCGTGCACTTCACCGGCGCGCTCGAAGTATTCGTCATCACCCTTGGCCCAGGCGGTCGGGAAATCGATCACCGGCAGGCCAATCGTGGCGCGGAAGCCATGCTTCTTGTAGACCGCCGCCTGCACATCGGGGAAGAAGTAATGCTCGTTGCAGGTGGTGGTGCCGCCGCGCAGCATCTCGGCAATCGCCAACGTGCAGCCATCGGCGACAAAATCCGGGCCGATCACCGCACCTTCAATCGGCCAGATGTGTTGCTGCAGCCAGACTTTCAGCGGGAGATCATCGGCGACGCCGCGCATCAGGGTCATCGGGTTATGGGTATGGGCGTTGACCAAGCCGGGGATCAACGCCGAATCAGGCCGGCGGACGGTCTCGCGCGGGGCGTAGCGGCGATGCGCTTCATCGCGCGGCAAAACGGCCAGAATCACGCCCTTGTCGATGGCGATGGCATGGTCATCCAGCACCACGCCATGCGGCGCGACCGGGATGATGTGGGCGGCTTCGATCAGAAGATCGCAGGTTTGCGGGGGGGCGGTTTCATTCATCCGCCTATTTTGCCTGATCGGGTTGCCAGAACCCATAACGACAAAGGCCGCACATTGGCGGCCCTTGCGTGGATCGGCGAGCGGCGCTTGATCGCGCCGTGATCGATCACTTCACCCGGCTGACGTACTCGCCGCTGCGGGTATCGACCTTGATGATTTCTTCCTGCGCCACAAACAGCGGCACGCGCACCACCGCGCCGGTTTCAAGCGTGGCCGGCTTGCCGCCAGTACCGGCGGTGTCACCCTTCACGCCCGGGTCGGTTTCGGTGATCTTGAGCTCGACAAAGTTCGGCGCCTGCACCGCGATCGGCACGCCATTCCACAAAGTAACGACGCATTCTTCTTCGCCCTTCAGCCACTTTTCGGTGCCGCCCATGCCATTGGCATCGGCCTGCACCTGCTCGAAGGATTCCGGGTTCATGAAGTGCCAGTATTCACCATCGGCATACAGGTACTGCATATCGGTATCCACCACGTCGGCCACTTCCAGCGAGTCGGTCGCCTTCATGGTGATTTCCTGCACGCGGCCGGATTTGATCTGGCGGAACTTGACCCGGGTAAATGCTTGGCCCTTGCCCGGCTTGACGTATTCGGTGTCGGTGATGACAGCCGGTTCGTTGTTGACCAGAATCTTCTGGCCGTTCTTCACGTCGTTCATGCCCAGAGTGGCCATGCGGGGTCTCCTTCGGGCCGCACCGGGCGGCGTTGAAATAAAATAGGTGCGACATGATACCCGCTGCCCCCCTTCCCTTACAGCCCGCCGCTTGGCAAGCCCAATGGCGCGATGCCGTGCGCGAGCCGGCCGAGCTACTGGCCCTGCTTGGCCTTGAACGGCTGGGCGAACGCATCTCCGCCGCCGCCAGCCGCCAATTTGCCCTGCGCGTGCCGCGTGCCTTTATCGCCCGCATGCGCCATGGCGATGCCAACGACCCACTGCTGCGACAAGTGCTGCCGCTGGATGATGAAGAACGCATCGTGCCCGGCTTCGCGCTGGATGCGGTGGGCGATGCGGCCGCCAAGGCCGCCGATGGCGTCATCCACAAATACCACGGCCGCGCCCTGCTGATCGCCACCGGCAGTTGCGCGGTCAACTGCCGCTACTGCTTCCGCCGCCATTTCCCCTATGCGGATGAAACCGCCGCACGTGGCGGCTGGGCCCAGGCGGTGGCCGCCATCGCCGCCGATGAATCGATCGAAGAAGTGTTGCTCTCTGGCGGCGACCCACTTTCGCTTGCCACCAGCAAGCTCGCCGAACTCACCGACCAGCTCGCCGCCATCCCGCATATCAAGCGCCTGCGCATCCATACCCGCCTGCCAGTGGTGTTGCCGGCGCGGGTGGATGACGAACTCGGCCGCTGGCTGGCGGCACTGCGGTGGCCGCTGGCCGTGGTGATCCATGCCAACCACGCCAACGAATTCGATGCCGAGGTGGATGCCGCGCTGGCCCGCCTGCGCGCTGCCGGTGCCCAGTTGCTCAACCAAGCGGTGTTGCTGAGCGGCGTCAATGATTCGCTTGATGCGTTGGCGGCCTTGTCCGCGCGCAGCTTTGCCGCCGGCGTACTGCCGTATTACCTGCACCAGCTGGATCGGGTCGCCGGGGCCGCGCATTTCGAGGTTGATGATGCCCGCGCACTGGAACTGCATCGGCAACTGGCCGCCCGTCTATCCGGTTATCTGGTGCCCAAGCTGGTGCGCGAAGTGGCCGGCGACAGCGGAAAGCGTGCGCTGCACCACGCCAACACGGCAAACTGACTGGGTATAGTGTGGCGTTCCGGCGCCGATGCCGGCTCATTCTTTGGAGATTGGTGATGGCAAAAGGCGCGGACACCCCCATCCGTATGCTGCTGATCAATGACGATGTTGGCGAAGCCGAGGCCATCGTCAGCCATCTGCGCAACAGCGGCCTCGCCGTCCGCCCCACCCGCCCCGCCAATGCCGATGAGCTGTCGGATCAGCTCGACAAACACCCCTTCGATCTGGTGTTGGTGTCATCGCCCACCACCTCCATCAGCGATGCCGAGGCATTCCGGCTGATCGATGGCACCGGCAAGGATTTGCCGATTCTGGTCGAGGCCCGCCAATTCGATACCGATACCCTCTTGCAACTGAGCAGTGCCGGCGCACGCACCATTGTGCCGCGCGGCCAACTCAATCATCTGCGCACGATAGTCAGGCGCGAGTTTGACGATCTGGAAGCCCGCCGTGGCCTGCGCCGGCTGGAAGCCCAGCTGCGCGAAACCGAGCGCCGTTGCGACGCGCTGATCGATTCCTCACGCGACCCGATCGCCTACGTCCACGAAGGCATGTACATCCGCGCCAATAGTGCGTATCTGGAGATGTTCGGCTACGAGGAGTTCGAGGATATCGAAGGCATGTCCCTGCTCGATATGGTCGCGCCCGCCCATGTCGCCGATTTCAAACAGCTGCTGAAATCGATCGGCAAGGGCGATGCACCGCCGCGTCATGAGCTGCAGATGCGCGACAGCAATGGCCAGGATTTCCCGGCGGTGATGGAGTTCACCCCGGCCAAGTACGAGGGCGAGCCGTGCCTGCAACTGGTGATCCGCCGCCAGGAACTGGATCCCGCGCTGGCACAGGAGCTGGAAGAGTTGCGCACCCGCGATCAGGCGACCGGCCTGCTCAATCGCCAGACCTTCCTGCGTGAACTGGAACAGCGCGTCGCCGAGGCCGCCACCGGCTCGCAAGAACACGCCCTGCTGCTGATGGAGCTGGATCAATTGCCGCAGATCCAGAAGCAGATCGGCTTCGACAACGTCGATCAGCTGGCGGCAGCGATTGCCGAGCGCCTGCGCCGCACGTTGGGCGATGCGATGAAAATCGCCCGGATCAGCGAGCACACATTCGCCGTATTGCTGACCGACAGCCAATACCGCAACAGTCACGAGGTAGGCGAGCAAGTCTGCAACGCCTTCCGCAGTGCGGTGCTCGAAACCGAGGACAGTGCGCTCAGCGCCACCATCAGCGTGGGTGGCACCCAGATCGGCGAGCGCATCGCCCAGGTTTCGCGGGTGCTGACCAAGGCCAACGAAAGCCTGCAATACGCCAACGGCGTGGGCGGCAACCGGGTCGAGATCTTCGACCCGCGCGCCACCGAACGCGCCGAGGAGGAGCGCGTCAGCGCCTGGGTCGAGCACGTGCGCGAAGCCATCGATACCGATCAGTTGCAGTTGCAGTTCCAGGGCATCGCCAACATCCAGAATCAGGCGGAAAACTTCAACGAAGCCCTGCTGCGGATGACCGCCAACGATGGCAGCGTGATGCTGCCGGCGCAGTTTGTGCCAATGGCCGAGGAATACGGGCTGGCCGGCAAGATCGATCGCTGGGTGATCCGCCACGCACTGATGGCCGCCAGCGAGCGCCAGCAGCAAACCGGCGCCAGCCAGCGCATCCTGACCAAGATTTCGCAGAACTCGCTCGACGACCCAGAGCTGATCGCCGACCTGCGCCGCCTGCTAGAGGAAACCGGCATGCCGGGTACGGCATTGGTGCTGCAATTGTCCGAATCGAAGGTGTTCACCAACTTGCGCGCCGTGCAGCAGATAGCGCATGAACTGCGCGATTTCGGCGTCGGTTTCTGCATCGAACAATTCGGCACCGGGCTCAATTCGATGCAGTTGATCGGCCACATCAAGCCGGCGTTTCTCAAGATCAATCAGGATCTGCTTGACGATCTGGCGGAATCCAGCGATAGCCAGAACCGGATGCGCGAGATCGTGCGCGATGCCGCTGCACAAAACAGCCACTGCATCGCACGCGGTGTTGATGATGCCACCGCGATGACCATGCTGTTCACCCTCGGCATCGAATACATGCAGGGCGATTTCGTCGCGCCGGTTACCGATCGACTGGCCTGAGCCTGCCGCTCACCCAACAACAATCGCAGCACGCAAAACGCCGGCCATGATGACCGGCGTTTTTCGTGGTCAGGCAATGATCGCGTGACTGATCCGCCCGATCAGCTCACTACGCTCTGGCGGATCACACCGCCACCCAGCTGCGCCTTGCGCAGGGCATCGATACGCTGCTCCAGCGGCGGGTGGCTCAGCATCAGCTTCTTCAAGCCGTGACCCAGCGCACCGCTGATGCCGAACGCGGCCACCTGCTTGGGCAGAGTGTTTTCGCCGTGGTTCAACTTCAAGCGCTCCAGCGCGGCGATCATCTTGTCGCGGCCGGCAAACGTGGCACCGCCGATATCGGCGCGGAACTCGCGCTGGCGCGAGAACCACATCGCGATCATGCTGGCAAACAGGCCAAAGATCATGTCCAGCACAAACACGATGGCGTAATACGCCAGCCCCGGGCCTTCGTTGCGGCCACCGGAGATATAGCCATCGATGGCGCGGCCAACCACCCGCGCCAGCACGATCACGAAGGTATTGAGCACGCCCTGCAGCAGCGCCATCGTCACCATGCCGCCATTGGCAACGTGGGCGACTTCATGGCCCAGCACGGCCTCGGCCTCGTCCTGGCTCATGTTGCGCAGCAGGCCGGTCGATACCGCGACCAGTGCATTGTTGCGATTGGCACCGGTGGCGAAGGCATTGATTTCCGGCGCATCGTAGATCGCCACTTCCGGCATGCCGATACCGGCCATTTCGGCCTGACGACGCACGGTGCTGACCAGCCAACGCTCGGTTTCATTGCGCGGCTCGGCAATCACCATCGCCCCCGTGGCGCGCTTGGCCATCCACTTCGAGATCAACAGCGAGACAAACGAGCCACCAAAACCAAACAGCATCGCAAACACCAGCAAGGCACCGTTGTTGCCCAGCTGGATGCCGAACATCGGCAGCACCACATTCATGATGATGCTGAGCAAGAACAGCACCGCCAGATTGGTAGCGAGGAAAAGAAAGACGCGCTTCAACATGGGATCGCTTCACAAGTTGCGGAATTGATGAGGAAATATGGGCTACCGGCATTGAATGCAACGTGATGAGCAAACAAATCCCCACCAAGGCGCCGGTACGCGGCCGATTCGCCCCATCGCCGACCGGGCCGCTGCATCTTGGCTCGTTGCTGGCGGCGTTTGGCAGTTGGCTGCATGCACGCGCGCAAGGCGGCGAATGGTGGCTGCGGATCGAGGATGTCGATCGCGCCCGCGAGTTACCCGGTGCGGCTGAAAACCAGCTGGAAACCCTGCGCCGGTTTGGCCTTGACTGGGATGGCGAGGTGGTACGCCAATCCGCGCGCTACCCGCTGTATCAAGCCGCGCTCGATGCGTTATTGGATAAAGGACTGGCGTTTGAATGCCACTGCGCGCGCAGCGATCTGGAACCCAACCACGGCCTGCACCGGCATTGCGTGGCGGGTGCGCAACGCGCATTGCCAGCATTGCGCCTGCGGGTAGACGATGGCACGCAGATCGCGTTTGTCGATGCAGTTCACGGCGCGCAAGCGCAGCAACTTGACCGCGAGGTGGGTGATTTTGTCCTGAAGCGCGCCGATGGCTATTGGGCGTATCAACTCGCGGTGGTGGTGGATGATGCCGCGCAAGGCATCAGCGATGTGGTGCGCGGCGCGGATCTGCTCGATTCCACGGCCCGGCAGATTTTCCTGCAACACCAACTTGGCCTGCCCACCCCACGCTACGCCCATCTGCCGCTGCTGCTGGACGCTGATGGGCGCAAGCTGGGCAAATCGCTGGCCGCGCTGCCACTGGATGCCGATGACCCACTGCCCGCCTTGCGGCTGGTCTGGCGCACGCTTGGGCAGAATCAGGCGGCGCTGGCATCCGCCCGCACCACCGATGAATTTCAACGACTTGCCTTGGCTGAATTCCAACCGGCACGCATCCCGCAACACCCTGCCGCGCTGCACAACGTGATTTCGAGGGCACCGGACTAGAATCGAATTGCCCACCACAAACCTTCAATGGGGTAGCGATATGACATCACGTGTAGCACTGGTCACTGGCGGCACTGGCGGCATCGGCACGGCCATCATCAAGAAACTGGCCGACATGGGGCACAAGGTCGCCACCAATTACCGCAGCGAAGAAAAGGCCAAGGCATGGGCCGACAAGATGAAGGCCGATGGCTACGACATTCTCTTGGTCAAGGGCGATGTCACCTCGGCCGATGAGGCGGCGGCAATGGTCAAGCAGGTTGAAGATCAGCTTGGCCCGGTGGAGATTTTGGTCAACAACGCTGGCATCACCCGCGATGGCACCTTCCATAAAATGAAAAGCGAGCAGTGGACGGATGTCATCAATACCAACCTCAACTCGG
>JAUNTK010000048.1 GCA_030538735.1 Pseudomonadota bacterium | reverse complement strand
GAAGCGGTCGCGGCGGTTGTTGCGGCGGTCGTGTTGGTCGTGCGACTGATTATCGCCACGGGTTTGTTGGCCGCCTTGCTGGCCTGCGTGCGGGGCGGGCTTGGCGGGGTCGCCTTCGCTCGTGCCTGCGGCGCTGTGCTCGTTGCTGGCAGCGACGGGCGCGGGCGTCGCTGCAGGTGCGGCCGGCTTTTCGGCGGCGGGCTCGGCGGCTGGCGCTTTCGCTTCAGCGCTGGGCTTGGGCGCAGGCGCGGCGTCGATCAAGCTGGGCTGCTGCGCTTCGCTGGCGGTATCGGCGGGCTTGGCTTTGGGTGGGCGGCCGCGGCGCTTGGGCGCCGGAGCCTCGGGGGTCTGGGTGTCGTCGGACAAGCGGGAAATCCTCGCAATGACAAGCGCCCGGAATGGACATCGGGCGTGGGAGATCTAATGGAAACGTTCGGCGAAAGTGGGCTGCACAGGCAGCGACATGCAGAACGCAGACGAAAATTAGCATCGGTTGCGTGGGGATTGCAAGCGCTGCGGTGGTTGCTGCGGGTTTTGTTCAGCCCGCAGGGCGTGATTTTGCACTCAACATTGCCAAAACCACGTGGCCTGCCCCGGTGCATGGCAATGGCAATGGCAATCAAACACATGGGCGCAGCCGCCAGCAAAATTGAAGCGGCTGACGCCTTCTTCAAGTTGGGCGATAAAGCGCATCGGTTGGCCGTATCGGCGGCAATCCGGGGTTTGGTCGATGCCTTGCACCCAATGCGGGGTGCCGCCGCCGTCAGCCTCCCAATCCATGCAGCTGCCTGGGTTTGCGCAGCACTGGAACAGCACCGATTGATCGTGGCTATCCGGCACGGGCAAACGACCCAGATAGTTCATCGCCACGTGGCAATGGCGGCAGCGCGGCCAGCTTGGGCCGGGGTCAAGCGTTTGCGGATAGGTTGGCTGGAAACGCATCCCCGTCGTGGCGGCTTCGGCTACTGGCGCGCTGACCAGCAGTCGGATGCGTTTCTCCATGCCGTGGCTTACAGCGCTTGATCGATCAGCGCCGCGAGTTGCGGTTTGCCGACGGCACCGATCTGGGTGCCGACCACTTGGCCGCCCTTGAACACCAGCAGCATCGGGATCGAGCGCACGTTGTACTTGAGTGCGGTGGCTTTGTGCTGGTCAACATCGACTTTGACCACCTTGGCCTTGCCGGCGTAATCCTTGGCCAGTTCGTCCAGCGCTGGGGCGATCATGCGGCAGGGGCCGCACCACGGCGCCCAGAAATCAACCAGAACAGGTTGGTCGGATTGCAGCACAAGCTGGTCAAAATCGGTGTCGGTGGCGTGGATCACGTTGTCGCTCATGGCGGCTCCAAAGCAGAAAAGGGGCAGGGATTGCTAAACTGGGGTGTTGTCATGGCGGCTTCAAGTCCGCCGCCCAGCCCGCGTGGCGTCCTGCAAGTCTGCGGCGCGGCCAATTTTCATGCAAGCGCATGCGCTTCAGGCATCCAATATTCATGTCCGATAAACCGCTTACCGATGTTTCTTTTTCGTCCTTCGATCTCCATCCCAGCCTGCTGGCCGGGCTGGAAGCCGCAGGCTTTACCCGCTGCACGCCGATCCAGGCGCTGACCTTGCCGATTGCCCTGCGCGGCGGCGATGTTGCCGGCCAGGCGCAGACCGGCACCGGCAAGACGCTGGCGTTTTTGGTTGCCGCGATCAACCGCCTCTTGACCCGGCCGGCATTGGCCGAGAAAAAACCGGAAGACCCGCGCTGCCTGATTCTGGCCCCGACCCGCGAGCTCGCCATCCAGATCCACAAGGATGCGATGAAGTTTGCCTCCGATCTGGGCCTGAAGATCGCGCTGGTGTACGGTGGCGTCGATTACGACAAGCAGCGCGCCCAGTTGCAGGCCGGTGCCGACATCATCATCGCCACGCCGGGCCGGCTGATCGATTACGTCAAGCAGCACAAGGTGGTCAGCCTGCACGCCTGCGAGGTGTGCATTCTGGATGAGGCCGATCGCATGTTCGATCTTGGCTTCATCAAGGACATCCGCTTCCTGCTGCGGCGGATGCCGGTGCGCACCGAGCGCCAGACCTTGCTGTTCTCGGCCACGCTTTCGCATCGCGTGTTGGAGCTGGCCTACGAGCATATGAACGAGCCGGAAAAACTCGTCGTCGAGGCCGAAACCGTGACTGCCTCGCGGGTGCGGCAAAAGCTGTATTACCCGGCCGATGAAGAAAAATTGCCGCTGTTGCTGGGCCTGCTTTCGCGCAGTGAAGGCGCGCGCACGATGGTGTTTGTCAACACCAAGGCGTTTGTCGAGCGGGTGGCGCGGGCGCTGGAGCGCGCCGGGTATCGGGTCGGCGTGTTGTCGGGCGATGTGCCGCAGAAAAAGCGCGAATCGCTGCTGAAGAAATTCCAGGCCGGCCAGCTGGAAATTTTGGTCGCCACCGATGTCGCCGCGCGCGGCCTGCATATCGATGGCGTCAGCCATGTCTACAACTACGATTTGCCGTTTGATGCCGAGGACTATGTGCACCGCATCGGGCGCACCGCGCGGCTCGGTGCCGAGGGCGATGCGATCAGCTTTGCCTGCGAGCGTTATGCGATGTCGCTGCCCGATATCGAGGCGTATATCGAGCAGAAGATCCCGTCCGAGCCGGTCACGGCCGATGTGCTGACCGCATTGCCGCGCCCCGAGCGTGCCAAGCCCGAAGGTGAGGAAGAATCAATCGGCGAAATCTTCAAGGAAGCCCGCGAGGCGCGCGCCGCCGACGAGGCCAAGCGTGGCGGTGGCCGCAGTGCCTCGCGCAGTGGCGGGCGGCGTGAGGGCGAGCGCCGTGGCCCGCGCCGCGAAGGTGATGCGCCGGGTGCCGAGCGCAAACCGCGTGGGCCGAAGCCGCCGCGTGAAGACGCAGTGCCCGCCGCCAACCTGCAGGCCGCCGCGGAGGGCGAGATCGACAAGGCACCGAAGAAGCGCCGTCGCCGCCGCCGTGGCAAGCCGGTCGAGGGCGCGGCCGAAAGCAATAGCGCCAACGTGCAGGCAGTGACCGAGGCCAAGCGCGTGCTGGAGGTGTCCGCCACGCCGGTCGAGGCCAAACCTTCGCTGCTTTCGCGGATCGGCCGTGGCCTGAAATCGCTGGTCACGCGCGGGCCGTCGAAGCAACATTGATTGGCAGGGGCCGGAGGTCAGGGGGCAGAGATCAGGGAAAAGCGTAAGCCCGCTTTTGTCTTCTCTAGCCTCTGGCCTCTGGCCCCTATACTCCCCCCTATGACGCTTCTTCGTTTCGACAATGTCAGCAAACGCTATGCCGGTGGCCGTGATGCGCTGGCCGAGGTGTCGTTTGCGGTGGAGGCGGGCGAGATGGTGTTCATTACCGGCCATTCCGGTGCCGGCAAAAGCACCTTGCTGAAGTTGATCCAGCTTGCCGAGCGGCCCAGCCGTGGCGCGGTGTTGTTTGATGACAAGAACCTGCTGAAAGTGCGTGGCCGCAAGGTGGCGCTGCATCGGCGCGAGGTGGGCGTGGTGTATCAAAACCACCAATTGCTGGCCGATCACAGCGTGTATGAGAACGTCGCGCTGCCGCTGGTGTTGCGCGGGATGCGGCGGGCGGAAATCGGCAAGCGGGTGCGTTCGATGCTGGAACGGCTTGGCTTGGCCGGGCGCGATCAAGCGCTGCCCGGCCAGTTATCGGCCGGCGAACAACAGCGCGTCGGCATCGCCCGCGCCTTGATGGGTGAGCCGCGTTTGTTGGTGGCGGATGAGCCCACCGGCAATCTCGACCCCACCTTGTCATCAGAAATCATGGCGCTGTTCGCCGAGCTGCCGGCACGCGGCACCAGTGTGTTGGTTGCCAGCCACGACCTTGGGCTGGTCAAGCGGATGAAGAAGCGCGTGCTGGTGCTCGATCACGGCCAGTTGGTGGATGACATCGCGCCGGAGGATTTGGCCGATGAATAAGCCGCAGGTCTCGCCCAACCAATCGGGCATCGCCGCGTGGTTCGATCACCATCTCTACAGCCTGATGGCGAGCCTCGGCCGTGCCGTGCGCAAGCCGGCGGCCACCGTGCTGACCATCGGCGTGATGGCGGTGGCGTTGTCGTTGCCGCTGGGCTTGGGCCTGATTCTTGGCAATGTCGAGCGTTTCACCGGCAATGTGCAGGAGGCGCGCGAGATCAGCGTTTTTCTCCAGCAGGATGTCGATGCTGCACGCGCCACGGCCTTGGCCGACGAGCTGCGCGGCTGGCCCGATATCGCCCGCCTGCAAGCCAAATCGCCCGACGAAGGGCTGGCCAGCCTGCGCGAAAACCCGGCGCTGGGCGATGCCATCGACCAGTTGCAAGACAACCCGCTGCCGCATCTCTACATCATCGTGCCCAAGGGCGATGAGGCCGCGCTGGCCGAGCGCCTGCGCAGCTTGCCCGAGGCCGAGTTGGTTCAGCACGATGCGCTGTGGCGCGAGCGTTTGAACCAATGGCTCGCCTTCGGCGAACGGCTGGCCTGGGTATTGGCCGTGCTGCTGGGCCTCGGTGCCTTGTTGGTGGTGGGCAATACCGTGCGGCTGGATATCCAATCGCGCAAAGAAGAAATTGGCGTGCTGCAATTGCTTGGTGCCACCGATGGCTTTATCCGTCGCCCATTTTTGTATCTCGGCGCGTGGTACGGCTTGGCCGCCGGTGCATTGGCGCTGGCCTTGCTGACGGCCGCCAATCACACGCTCGCCCCGCCGCTGGCCAAGCTGGCGGCCAGCTATGGCAGCGGCTTTGTGCTGCAGGGTGTCAACCCGCTGCAGGCCATCGTGGTGGTGGCTGCGGCCGGTTTGCTTGGTTGGCTGGGGGCTGGCGTGGTCACCGGCCATTACCTGCGGCAAACCCGCCCGGAACGCTGATGCCCGCTACCCGCCACGATCTGCGTCATGTCGTCAGCGATGCCCCGCGCGTGCTGGTGGTGGATGGCTCCAGGCTGGTGCGCAAATTGATTGGCGACGTGCTGAAAAAAGAGCTGGCTAACGTCAGCGTGCTGGAGGCCGATAGCGTGGCATCGGCGCGCGCGGCATTGGCCGAAGCCGCGGTTGATCTGGTCTCGACCTCGCTGGTCTTGGCCGATGGCGATGGCCTCGCGATCGCGCAGGCGGTACGCGAGGCGGCGGGGCAGGCCTATGTGCCGGTGATCGTGGTCTCGGGCGAGGCACAGGCGCGGCTGGAAGCGCGCACGCTGGGCGAAGACATCACCGATTACTTCGACAAATCGCTGGGCATGGGCGCGTTGGCCGCCTTCATGCGCGGCTATGTGCAACCCGAGGCGATCCCCGGCGCGCATATTTTGTATGTTGAAGACAGCCGGGTGGTCGCCCATGCCACCAAAAAGATGCTGCAATCGCACGACATCACGGTCAGCCACGTGACCAGCGCCGAAGCCGCCATCGAATGGCTGGATCACCATCGTGGCGATGACGGCCGCCCCGGCTGCGATCTCTTGCTGACCGATCTCTACCTGACCGGCCAACTGACCGGCCAAGATGTACTCGATCACGCGCGCAAGACGCTGGGCTACGGCAAGCGCCGGCTGCCGGTGCTGGTGATGACCGGCGATGAGAACGCCGATAACCAGCGCGAGCTGATCCGCAACGGCGCCAATGATTTGGTCTTGAAGCCGATCGAAGAACGCCTGCTGCTGACCAAGGCGTTGTTCCAACTGCGTTTGGCGGCGATGCCGGCCAGCCGGGTCACGGCGGTCTCGTGAGCGAGGCGCGCGCCCTGCGCTTGGCCCCTTCGTGGAAGGCACGGGTCGGCGATTGGTTCGGGCGCGATGATATGCAAGCCTTGTCGGCCTTCCTGCGCCAACGCCGCGCCGCGGGCGCGCGCATCCATCCCGAGCCGGGCGCGATCTTCGCCGCCTTCGATGCCACCGCGTTCGAAGCGGTCAAGGTGGTCATCCTTGGTCAAGACCCGTATCACGGCCCCGGCCAAGCGCATGGCCTGTGTTTCTCGGTGCGGCCGGGCGTGGCGGTGCCGCCGTCGCTTATCAATATCTACAAAGAGCTGCAGGCCGATGTTGGCTTCCAGCGCCCCGCGCATGGCTGGTTGATGCCGTGGGCGGCCGAGGGCGTCTTGCTGCTCAACAGCGTGCTTACCGTGGAGGAAGGCCGTGCCGGCAGCCATCAGGGCAAGGGCTGGGAAGGCTTTACCGACCATGTGGTTGATGTGCTCAATCGCCAGCGCGAGGGCTTGGTGTTTCTGCTCTGGGGCAGCTATGCGCAGGCCAAGGGCAAGATGATCGATAGCGCGCGCCATCGCGTGTTGAAGGCACCGCATCCCTCGCCGTTGTCGGCGCATCGGGGTTTTCTGGGCTGCCGGCATTTCTCCCAAGCCAACGATTATCTGGTGCGGCGCGGGCAAACGCCTGTGGATTGGGCGCTGCCGATGCAGGCCGCGTTGGCGGCCACAGCGTGAATCGGCCTGCCATGCCACACGGTGCGTGTTGCGGTGCAAAATAGTCACGATGAACAATCGACATTCCATAGGCTTGCTTGGTTTCGGCCGCTTCGGTGCGGCGCTGGCGGCATTGCTTGGCGAGCGCGGCTATCGTTGGTCGGCCTTCGACCCGGTGGCCGAGGTGCCGGCCGCCCATGCCGTGACTAGCAGCAAGGCACTGGCCGATGCCAGCGACCTGATCGTGGTCGCGGTGCCGGTGCCGATGTTTGAATCGGCGCTGCGCGAAATGCGCCCGCACCTGACATCGCGCCATGCGCTGATTGATGTCGGCAGCGTCAAGCAGCAGCCGTGCGCCTTGATGGACGAGCTGTTGGGCGATGCCATCATTCATGCCGGCAGCCACCCGCTGTTTGGCCCACTCAGCATCGCCCGCGCCGAGCCGCGCCGGGTGGTGATCTGCCCCAGCGCGCAACACCCGGCGTTCGCCGAGCGCATCGCCGAGCTGTTCATCGCGCTTGATTGCGAGGTGGCGATGCAGGCCGCGGCGACCCATGACCGCCATATGGCGCTGACCCACGCGATGGCCTTCTTCATCGCCAAGGGCCTGCTTGATCTCGGCATCGGCGATGACCTGCGCTGGACGCCGCCGAGTTTTGCCGCACTGGCGGCCTCCATCGCCGCCGTGCGTGCCGATGCCGGCCACCTGTTTGCCGCGATCCAGCACGAAAACCCGTATGCCGCCGATACCCGGCGTCAGTTCATCGAGGCGCTGCGTGAGATCGATGCGCGGATCGGCGATGGGCTTGGCTACGCCCTGCCGGCGCAGGCGGATGCTGCATTGGCGATCCCTGATCTTGGCGGCCAATCGCCCGCGCTGCGCGAAGTTCGCCAGCATATCGACGATATTGACCGCGAGTTGCTCGATCTTTTGCGCCGCCGCCGCGAGCTTTCCGGCCGCGCCGCCGAGGCCAAGCGGCTGATCGGTGCGCCCGTGCTGGACCCAACCCGTGAAGCCGATCTGCTCCGCCAGCGCGCCGAATGGGCCACCGAATCGGGGCTGGAGCCGGATACCGTGCAGGCGCTGTTCAAGGGCATCCTCGGCATGAGCCGCCGCGCCCAAGGCTGAGCGCCTGTTCAAGGTCGTGCCCCGGGCGTGGGCGCTCTCGTGCGCTTGGCTGCGTTGGTTGTTGAGACGTCACCCCGGCAAAAACCGGGGCCCAGTGTCTTTGTTTTCAATCGCGTGGAAGCCAATGGATTCCGGCGTTTGCTGGAATGACGGGGTGTTCGGATAGCTCTTGCAAACTGTCACCGAATCCCCACATCGGGCTAACGCCCGCAGTGCTGGAATGGTTGGGAATGCCCGTAGTTTCGTTCCATGAATGGAACAAAACGGACCACTTTCGACCCTTAGCACTCACCCGTGACGACTGCTAAAATGCCCCACATGAACGCACAAGCCGCTACACACGCTTTGATCCCGAACAACCTGCCGGTGCCCAGCGCGCTGGGTTCGCTGGATTCCTACATCAGTGCCGTGCACCAGATCCCCGTCCTGACGGTCGAGGAAGAGCAGGATTACGCCCGTCGCCTGCGTGCCGATAACGATCTGGCATCGGCGCAAAATCTGATCCTCGCCCACTTGCGCTTTGTCGTGCACGTGGCGCGTGGCTACAAGGGCTACGGCCTGCAACTGGGCGATTTGATCCAAGAAGGCAATGTCGGCCTGATGAAGGCCGTCAAGCGCTTCGACCCGGATATGGGCGTGCGCCTGGTCAGCTTTGCCGTGCACTGGATCCGCGCCGAGATGCACGAGTTCATCATTAAGAACTGGCGCATCGTCAAAGTCGCCACCACCAAGGCGCAGCGCAAGCTGTTCTTCAACTTGCGCAAATCCAAGACCCGTCTGGGCTGGATGAACTCGGAAGAAATCAGCACCGTCGCCCGCGAACTCAACGTGCCCGAGGCCGAAGTGATGGAGATGGAAGCGCGCCTGTCCGGCCGCGACATCGGCTTTGACGCCCCGGATTCGGATGACGAGGACAGCGCACCGCCCTCGCCGGTGACGTGGCTGGCCGCCAACGAGGAAGACCCCTCTGAAGCCTACGAGCGCGCCGACAGCGAAGACCACCAGCTATCGATGCTGCGTGACAGCCTGGCCGAACTCGACCCGCGCAGCCGCGACATCATCAAACGCCGCTGGCTGGATGCCGACAGCAAGATCACCCTGCAAGAGTTGGCCGACGAATACGGCGTCAGCGCCGAACGCATCCGCCAGATCGAAGCCAACGCGCTGAAGAAAATGAAGGCGCTGTTCGCGGCCTGATCGGCGCACGATGGCAAGGGCAAAACGGCTCGGGGAACCGGGCCGTTTTTGTGTGTGGTCGCCATGTCGGGGCGTGTCTGCCAGCCACGGGCTCAGCCCAAATCCACCGGATCAACATCCAGCGACCAGCGCAGTTTGCGGGCTTCGGGCAGGGCGTAGAGGGCGGGGATAACGGCATCCAGTGCGCGGTGCAGGTTGCGGCGTTGTGGCGAGGCAATCACCAGTTGTGCGCGTTGGTAGCCGGCGCGGCGTGGGTGCGGGGCGGGTAGTGGGCCGTGCAGTTCCAAATGCGCGTGGCAGGCATCGGGCGCGGCGTGATGCGTGGGCAGGGCGTCTTGCAGCAGGCGTTTGGCGCTGTGCAGGAATTGCATCGGCGGGTCGGCGTGTTTGGCTTCGGCGCGCAGCATGGCCAGATGGGTGGCCGGTGGCAGGGCGGCGGCTTCACGATCAAGCAGTTCGGCCTCGGCGAAGGCGTGGTAGCCGCCGTGGATCAGGGTTTGCAGAAGTGGGTGATCGGGGTGATGGGTTTGCAGTAGCACTTGGCCCGGTTTGTCGGCGCGGCCAGCGCGGCCGGCGACTTGGATCAAGAGTTGCGCGAGTTTTTCGCTGGCACGGAAATCGGCGGAATACAGGCCTTCATCGATGCCGACCACGGCGACGAGGGTGAGGTTGGCCAAGTCGTGGCCCTTGGCCAGCATCTGGGTGCCGATCAGGATGCCGGGCTGCGCGCCCAGTTCATCGAAATGTTTTTGCAGGGCATCGCGGCCTTGGGTGCTGCCGCGATCAATGCGGATCACCGGCACGTCGGTGAATTTTTCTGCCAGCAATTCTTCGATGCGTTCGGTGCCGTTGCCCTGTGGCTGCAAGGCCAGGCTGGCGCAATCGGGGCAGGCCGGCGGTGCGGGCCGACGGCTGCCGCAATGGTGGCAATCAAGGCGCCGGCCATGCGCGTGTACGGTCATTGGGCTGGGGCGCTCAGGCGTGCTGCAGCGCGGGCAATGCGCGCTCCAGCCGCAATCGTGGCAGAGCAACACCGGGGCGTAACCACGGCGATTTTTGAATACCAAGACTTGCCCACCGGCATCGAGTGCGTGGCGGATGTGGCTCAGCATGTCTGTTGAAAGGCCGGCCTGCAGGGCGCGTTTACGCACATCGACAACGCGCACGGTGGGCGGCTTGGCATTGCCGGCGCGCTCACGCAGGCGCAAGTGGGTGTAGCGGCCAGTCGCGGCGTTGTGCAAGCTCTCCAGCGATGGCGTGGCGCTGCCCAGCATGATTGGCACGGCCAAGGCCTTGGCGCGGATCAAGGCGAAATCGCGGGCGTGGTAGCGGATGCCATCAAACTGTTTGTAGCTGCCATCGTGTTCTTCATCAATCACGATCAGGCCGGCCTCGGGCAGCGGGGTGAACACCGCTGAGCGGGTGCCAATCACTACCCGCGCCTCGCCGCGTGCGGCGGCCAGCCAGACTTTTGCGCGCTCGCCATCGCCGAGGCCCGAATGCAGGGCGTGGATCGGGATGCCCAGCCGGCGCTGGAAACGCCCCAGCATTTGCGGGGTCAGGCCGATTTCCGGCACCAGCACCAAGGCCTGTTTGCCGCGGGCGAGGGTGGCCGCGATGGCCTCCAGATACACCTCGGTTTTGCCGCTGCCGGTGACACCATCGAGCAAAAATGGCTGGAACTGTGGGTGGGCGATCACGGCATCGGCGGCGGCGCGTTGTTCGGGGTTGAGCGTCGGTGGGTTGGTTGGTGGCGCGGGTGCGATCTGTGGCGCGCAGATGATGCGCTTGACCAAGCCGCGCTTGTCCAAATTGCGCATCGTGCTGCGCCAGCCGGGCCACGTATCGTCCAGATGGGTTTCGGCGATGCCATCGGTGGATTGGGCGAGGTGTTCGGCCAGTTGTTTTGGCTGCCCGGCACGCATCGTGGCAAGGGCGGTGTGGCCGGCCTCGTCCAACTGCCAGGCGTGGCGGGCGGTTTCCGGCAGTGGCTCGCCGCGGCGCAGGCTGGCCGGTAATGCGGTGGCCAGCACTTCGCCCAGCGGTGCGTGTAGGTAGCGCGATAGCCAATTGAGCGATGCCCATAATTCGCCATCGAGGATGGGCTGTGGGTCGAGAAAGCCAACCGCCTGCCGCAGTTCGGCCCCGGGCTGCGGTGTGCTGATCCCCGCCACCAGCCCGACCAATTCGCGTTTGCCAAACGGCACCTTCAGCCGGCGGCCAATATCGGCGGCATCCGGCGTATGGCCGGGCGGCGGCGCGTAATCGAATAACTGCGCCAGCGGGACGGGCAGGGCAAGTTGCAGGGCGAGGGGCATGGCCGGATTTTACGGAGCCAGCACCGATCATGGGGGAATCGGGCGGGCGTTTTGCGTTAGCCCAGCGCGTGATCGAGGCCGGGTGGTCGTGAATTGAAGCAGGGCGCAACATGAGCGGCGAGGTAGCGAAAGTGCTGCGCCACATCAATTAAGGGCAGACGCGCTTGCATCCACAGCGAAACCCGACCGGAATCAAACAAGTGAGGGCCGGGATCACTTGCTGTCCAAACTTGCCGCCATTTTTCACAAAGTTGCTGCAAGCCATTGTTAAGGCAGGGGAAATACAGTTGTCCACATGCGCTGTGGATAACTTTGTGTATGTTCATCTCACACCTGACCCCGGAGTGCATGAATACAAGGCCCGCGCGGCTTTGGCGAAAAAAGTGTCACGGCCTTGATTTCATTTAAAATCAATGCGTTACCTGTGAAACCTGCATGAAACATGGGCGGGACGGGGTGAATGCGCACTTTGGTGACAGAATTTTGATGGCTGTGCACAAAGGCCAAAAAATGGCTTGCAATGCGCTTGGCTTTGTGATCCCCGCGCGGGGCAAGTGCGGGTCGTTATCATCGACCGCGAAATGAGTGCCGAAGCCCCTTTTTCCAGCCCCAGCCACCCGGTTCAGGTCGAGTTGCGCGATCTGGAGCTGCGCTTGGCGGTGTATGCCGATTTGCTGGTTGCTGGCTCGGCCGGCGATGCCTTGGTGCGCAACCTGCTGATCCGGGTGTTCAACACGCTCAACGCCGATGACACCGCCCACGCCGTGCGGATGCGGGCGTGGCGGGCGCTGTTGGATGCGCCGGGCGTGCGCATCGCGCCGTGGCCAAAAACCGATGCCGGGCTGCAGCCCTTGGCCCGGCTGGCCCCGACGCGGCGGGCGCTGGCCTTGCTGCATCTGCAATCCGGGGCCAATGCGCTGGAGTTGGCGGCGCTGTTGCGCGCCCAGCCGGCCGGTTGCCGGGCGGAATTGACGCGGCTGATCGATGAGTTGGGCGGCGAAGCCGGGCTGCAGGCGGCCCGTTTCTCGCTGCATAAACGTATGCAGGCCTTGCCGATCAAGCGCCGGGTGGCGTTGGCGGCATGGCGCGATCGGCGCAACAAGGATGAAACACCGTTGCCGTGGCAGCATGCCGAATCGGCTTCATCCAAGAAACGCGGCTGGGCGATGGCGCTGGTCGCCACGCTGACCGCGCTGGCCTTGGCGGCGACGTGGGGGTGGTCATCGATGCTGGATGAGGATGGCGATGGCGACCCGCATATCCGCAGCCGCGAGTTGAAATTGGTTGAGCCGGCTTCGCGTTTTGATGCCGATGCCGCGATCGCCCTGCATCCAGACCGCGCATTGCTGGAAATCCCACCCGGCGATGCCGCCATCGCCCGTGACGCCGCGTTTTATGCCTGGTATCAGGCCGAACGGCTGGGCATCTCCAGTTATGAACCCGCCGCACCGACCGAAGAAGCCCCGGAAGGCGAGAGCAGCGGCTTGCCGGAGCCGATCGATGCGCCGTAAGCGCATGCGCCGTGGATCGTGGTTGGTCGTGGCGCTTGCCTTGGCATGGCCGATGTTGGCCGCACTGGCGCAAATGCGCGCGGCAACGCCCGGCTTGGCAGAACGCACCGCCGCATGGGAGGCGCTGACCGATGCCAGCCGCCGCAGCGCGCGCGAAGAAATGCACGCTTGGCTGCGCCTGCCGGTGCCGCGTCAGGCCGAATTGCGCGCCGCCGCCGCCGCCTTTGCCGCGCTGCCGGGCGAACAACAGGCCGCGCTGCGCGCTCGCTTCGATGCGCTGCCATTGGATGAGCAAATAGGCTGGCGGCTGGGACCGACGCTGGGGCCGTGGTACCCGCGCTTATATCCGTTGTTGGGCTATGTGCCCGAGGCCGAGCGCGAACCGCTGCTGGCCGTGTTGCACTCGATGCCGCCGCAGGAATTGGACGTGTTGGCGCGGCTCGCGTTCACCACGCCACCAGAAAAACGTGCCGAGCTGCGCGCCGCCTTGATCCGCCAGCCGGCCAGCGGCCGCAGCCAATGGCTGATGGCGCAGATGGGGCCGTAATCAAGATTTGGCCGATGCCGCCAGCACCCGCCGCGTGGCCCGGAAGCGGCCAGCAAAGCGGCGCTGGCCGTCTTCGCGCATCGCCGCTGCACGATGATCGAAATAATCTTGCAGCGCCGCCATGCCATGCACGCGATAACGCACCGTCAAGGCGATCTCGTCGGCGGCGGCAGGCGGGTCGAGCACGTCGAAGATTTCCGCATCGATAAAGCCGGGCACGTCGAGCATCTGCGTGACATGCACGGCCAACCATGTGCGATAGTCGTCGATGATGTCGGCATCAATCGACAGGTTGACCTCGTAGATCACCACGCTCATTGCAGATGTTCCGGCAGCTGCGTGGGTGCCGCGCCAGCAGGCCGGGATCGCCCCGGCTTGGCATCGCGTGCCGCCCGGATGGCGATGGCTTGATCGGGTTGGCGGGCGTGAACGCAGCAGATATCACTCATCGGCAGTCACCATGTTCTGCGGCGTGATCGACTAGCATAGCGGCCCGATCTGGCCATTCGTGCCTGTCATCGCCTCCCCGCCCTGTGCATCGCGCGTTCGCCGATGCGGTTTGCCCTGCCATGACCACGTCCGCCCCCGCCTCCAACCCGTCCACCTTCCGCCATGACATCCGCCGCACCGTGACGCTGGCCGCGCCGTTGGCGGCCGGGCATCTGGCCACCGGCATGATCGGCTTGGTCGATAGCATCATCGCCGGCCACCACGGCACGGCAACGCTGGCGGCGGTATCGGTGGGCACGGCGGTGTTCTGGCTACCGATGATGATCCCGATGGGCACCTTGATGGCGCTGCCGCCAACGGTATCGGAATTGGATGGTGCCGGGCGACGCGACGAGATCGCGCCGGTGTTTCGTCAAGCGTTGTGGTTGGCGGTGTTGCTGGGGGCGTTGATGTGGTTGCTGATTAGCGTGCTGCCGCTGGCGATGCGGCCATTTGGCATCGCCGAAACCATCCTGCCCGGCGCTACCGATTTTCTGCATGGCATCCGCTGGGGCGTGCCGGCGCTGACCTTGTATTTCACCATGCGCTATCTCTGCGATGGCCTGCATTGGTCGCTGCCGACCATGCTGTTCGGGCTGGGCGGCTTGCTGGTGCTGGCACCGCTGGGCTATGTGATTGCGTTTGGCCGCGCCGGTTTCCCCGAGATGGGGGCGGGCGGCTTGGGCATCGCCTCGGCGTTGATGATGTGGCTGCAGATGATCGGGTTTGCCGTGTATCTATGGCGATCAAAACGTTTTCAGGCGCTGGGCTTGTTCAGCCGCTTCGACCGCCCTGATCGCACGATGCAGGTATCGCTTCTGAAAACCGGCTTGCCGATTGGCGTCACCGTGGCGATGGAAGGCAGCTTGTTTATCGTCACCGCGCTATTGATCGGCCGGTTGGGCGAGGTTGAGGCGGCGGCGCACCAGATCGCGATCAATGTGGCGACGCTGTGCTTCATGATCCCGTTTGGTATCGCCGAGGCCACCACGGTGCGGGTTGGCAATGCGCTGGGGCGTGGTGATCGTGAAGGCATCCGCCGCGCCGCGCGCACCAGTTATCTGCTGGCGGTCTGCACCCAGATCGTATCCGGCCTGATGATGGTGCTGGGCCACGATTTCATCGTTGGCCGCTACACCAATGACGTGGTGGTGGCGACGCTGGCCTCATCGTTGCTGCTCTACGCCGCTGCGTTCCAGTTCCCCGATGGCATCCAAGTGGTTTCCGCCGGTGCCCTGCGTGGCTTGAAGGACACCAAGGTGCCGATGTTTCTGGCCGGCTTCGCCTACTGGATGATCGGCATGCCGCTGGGTGCCGGGCTGGGCTTGTGGCTGGGCTGGGGGCCAAAGGGCATGTGGCTGGGCCTGATCGCGGGCCTTACCGTGGCGGCCGTGCTGTTGGCCAGCCGCTTCTGGCGCAGTGCGCGGCGGATCGAGGCGATGGGCTGATGGCCGGAGCCGCTAGAAGAATGATCAGCTAGCGCGCGGAATGATCGGTATCAGCCATGCGTGGATGGCGAACAAAAGCGCAGCCCCGGCAAGCGCGGCGAGAGAGAACACGACATAGTGTTGCGGCAGTAGCCAATGGCCGGAAAAGATCGCCGCCAGAAATGGCGTGACGGCAAGCATGGCTAGCCACGACACCGATACTTTCCTGCCACAGGCCGTGCACGATGCGCTTGATGCTGGGCCAAGCCATAACTTGCGTGCTTGTGACATCGCTTGATTGCCACAGTGCGGGCACGTCAACATCACTTCCCCCTGAATCAAAATGAAATAGACCGGGCCATCAAACCATATCGGCTGGGCCTCGATCAATAACGCTATTTTCGCCTCGGCCAGAACCGACGCGCTTGCCCCGCCCATCATGACCTTTGGTGCATGTGCCGGTCATGGCGACGGGTTAATCTGGCGGTAGTTTTCAGGAGCCCACTATGAGCAGCATTCCCCACCCGCCACCGGTGCCGCAGCAGCGCGGCCCGATCGCCCGTTTCTTTATCGGCATCTGGGATGTGATGAATTTCACCCGGCGGCTGATCCTCAACGTGGCGTTCTTCTTCATCCTGTTGCTGATCTTGCTGGCGGTGTTCGCGGCGATGGTGGCGGGCAGCAAAAGTGCGGTGAAGGTCAGTGACCGCACCACGCTGGTGCTTGCGCCGCAAGGCCGCCTGGTCGAGCAGGATAGCCGTGATGCGTTCACCCGCGCCTTGGCCAGCGCCAGCCGTGATAACAGCGGCGCGCAAGTGCAGTTGCGCGATGTGCTGGCGGTGATCGATGGGGCCGCCAAGGACAAGAAGATCGAGCGCGTGTTGCTGGATGTCGATGGTCTTTCGGCCTCGGGCTTTGCCTCGCTGGGCGAGGTGGCCGAGGCGCTCAAGCGGCTCAAAGCATCGGGCAAACAGATCATCGCCTTCAGCCAAGGCATGGGCCAATCGCAATATCTGCTGGCCGCGCAGGCCGATGAAATCTATCTGGATCCGGATGGTTACGGCATCGTGCTGGAAGGTTTGTCCGGCTACCGCCCGTACATGCGCGAAGGTTTGCAGGACAAACTCGGCATCGATTTCCATCTGTTCAAGGTGGGCGAATACAAATCCGCCGCCGAGCCGTTTGTGCGTGATTCCGCCTCGCCGGAAGCCAAGGAAGCCGATCTGTACTGGATGAGTGATATCTGGAACCGCTATCTGGCCGATATCGCCAGCGCGCGCAAACTGAGCCCGGAAGCGATCAGCACTAGCATCAACCAGATGGCCGATGGCATCAGTGCGGTGGATGGCGATCTCAACCAGTACGCGCTGCAGCACAAGCTGGTCGATGGCCTGAAGACCCGCGAGGAAATCGAGCAATTGCTGGCCGAGCGCGGCGTCGAGGATGATGCGGCCGATGGTGGTTTCCGTCAGGTCGGTTTCACCCAGTACCTGAGCCACATCTCGCCCAAGCTGCCGATCGAGGCCGATTCGCGCCCGCAGGTGGCGGTGGTGGTGGCCGAGGGCGAGATCATGCCGGGCGAGCAGCCACGCAGTGCCGTGGGTGGCGAAACGGTATCCGCGCTGCTGCGTGCCGCGCGCCATGATGACAAGGTCAAGGCGGTGGTACTGCGGGTCAACTCGCCCGGTGGCGAGGTGTATGCCTCCGAGCAAATCCGCCGCGAGGTGGATGCGCTCAAGCAAAATGGCAAGCCGGTGGTGGTCTCGATGGGCGATGTCGCCGCATCCGGTGGCTATTGGATCAGCATGAACGCCGACCGCATCTATGCCGAGCCCAGCACGATCACCGGCTCGATCGGCATCTTCGGCCTGATCCCCAACTTCACCCGCAGCCTGGGCAAGATCGGCGTGCACAGCGATGGCGTCGCTACCACCAGCTTGGCTGGCGCGTTCGACCCAACCCGCCCGCTCAACCCGGACGCCGGCAAGGTGATCCAGGCGATCATCGACAAGGGCTATCGCGATTTCACCGGCAAGGTGGCCGAGGCGCGCAACAAGCCGGTGGCCGAAATCGATGAAGTGGCGCGTGGCCGGGTATGGAGCGGTGCGCAGGCCAAAGAGCGCGCACTGGTCGATGAATTTGGCGGCCTGAAAACCGCCATCGCTGACGCCGCCCAACGCGCCAAGCTTGAAGACGGCAAGTTTGCGGTGCGCTATGTCGAAGAGCCGCTATCGCCGTTTGAATCGTTCTTTGCCGGCTTTGCGCAAGCGCGGATCGGCAGCGCGTTGCTGGCCGAATCGCCGTTGTTGCGCGGCCTGTTGGGTAGCGCGGCACCGAAGATGGTCGAGCCGCTGCGTTATCTGGAAGCACAGGCGCAGCAGCCGAACAACGCCTTGGTACGCAGCGCCGCGCATTGCTTCTGCGCGCCGTGAGGTGATGGTGCACGGTGACGGCCTGCCACGTTGAGGGTGGGCCGTCATTGCAGTTGCGAGCGTTGCATCTGTCACGGGTCATGCCCGCGACGGCCATCAATCACCCGTTACGCGATTACGCCGGCTGCAGATTGGCGTAGGCCAGCACCAGCCATTTGCTGCCAGCCTCATCGAAATTGACCTGCACCCGCGCATGCGCGCCATTGCCTTCGATATCGGTGACCATGCCATCGCCAAACGTTGCGTGGCGCACATGGGCGCCCAGCGCGATGCCCGGTGTTTCGATTGGCGCATGGCCAAAATTGCGCCGCGCCGGTGATTGGTAGGCGCGCGCCACCTTCACCTTGGGCCGGATTTCGTTGAGCAGCGCATGTGGGATCTCACGCAGAAAACGCGAGGGCAGACCCATCATGTCTTGGCCATGCAGGCGGCGCGCTTCGGCATGGCTCAACACCAGTTTTTGCCGGGCGCGGGTGATGCCGACATAGGCCAGCCGGCGCTCCTCCTCCAGCCGCCCGCTTTCTTCCACGCTGCGCGCATTCGGGAACAGGCCCTCTTCCAGCCCGACCAAAAACACCAGCGGAAATTCCAAGCCCTTGGCGCTATGCAAGGTCATCAACTGCACGCCTTCATCGCCGGCATCGGCCTGGCCTTCACCGGCCTCCAGCGCGGCATAGGCGAGAAAGGCGACCAATTCGGAGAGTTGTGCGCTTTCTTCCTCATCGCCACGCACAAAGCGCGAGGCGACGCTGACCAGTTCGTCAAGGTTATCGGTGCGCGAATCAAGGCTGTTTTTCGATTCTTTCTCGTAGTGCGCACGCAGGCCGGAGCGCGCCAGTACGTGATCGATCTTGTCTTGCAGCGATAGCTCGGCTACTTCAGCGGCGAGTTGCTCGATCAGCTGGACGAAGCCAGCCAGTGCATTCTTCGCCCGTGCGGTCAGTGCATCGCCGGTGATGGCCAATTGCGTGGCCTGCCACAGCGGCACACCGGCACCACGCGCCAAGCGGCGCACCTCATCCAAGGTGCGTTCACCAATGCCACGGGTGGGTGTATTGACCGCGCGCTCAAACGCGGCATCATCCACCCGTGAGGCGATCAGGCGCAGGTAGGCCATCGTGTCCTTGATTTCCATGCGCTCGAAAAAGCGCATGCCGCCATACACGCGGTAGGGGATTTGCTCGGCCAGCAGATATTCTTCAAACACCCGCGATTGCGCATTGCTGCGATACAGGATCGCCGCCTCGCCCCAACTGCCGCCTTCGTTGACCCAGCCACGGATGCGCTCGATCACATAACGCGCCTCGTCGATTTCGTTATAGGCCGCGTAGAGGTCGATCGCTTCGCCCTCGCCAGCATCGGTCCACAAATGCTTGCCGAGACGCTCGGGGTTGTGCGCGATCACCGCATTGGCGGCGTTCAAGATGTTGGCGGTGGAGCGATAGTTTTGTTCTAGCCGGATGGTTTGGGCATCGCGGAAATCGCGCAAAAAATGCTGGACGTTTTCTACCTTGGCACCGCGCCAGCCGTAGATCGCTTGGTCGTCATCACCCACCGCGAACACATGGCCGCTATCGCCGGCCAACAGCCGCACAAAGGCGTACTGGATGGCATTGGTGTCTTGAAATTCGTCGATCAACAGCTCGCTGAAACGCTGGCGATAATGCGCCAGCAGAGCCGGGGTATCGCGCAGAACCTCCAGCGCACGCAGCAGGATTTCGGCGAAATCAACCAAGCCGGCGTTATCGCAACGCTCTTGATAGGCGGCATAGGATTTCAGCATCACCTGCCCCCATTCGTCGCCGCTGGGTTGGATGTGTTGCGGGCGACGGCCCTCGTCTTTCTGCGCGTTGATCCACCACATGATCTGCTTGGGCGGAAAGCGCGCCTCATCAAACTCCAAGGCCTGCACCACGCGCTTGACCAGCCGCAATTGGTCATCGGAATCGAGAATCTGGAAGCCTTCTGGCAGCTTTGCATCCTGCCAGTGCAGGCGCAGCAGACGGTGGGCGATACCGTGGAACGTACCGATCCACATCCCGCGCGCACCATGCGTGAGCAGCGCATCGGCGCGATGGCGCATCTCGCCCGAGGCCTTGTTGGTAAAGGTGACCGCGAGGATGCCGTGCGCCGGCACGCCATGCACCTCGTTGAGCCACGCGATGCGGTGGGTGAGCACGCGGGTCTTGCCAGAACCGGCACCGGCCAGCACCAAGGTATGGCCGGGCGGCGCGCTAACCGCCTCGCGCTGCGCGGCGTTGAGGCCGTCAATCAAATGGGAAACATCCATCCGCGTATTTTACGCGGGGATGCAAACAATCTCTGCCTGTGACAGTTGTGCATTCAATGAGCGCCAGGGGCAAGCTCACATCCGCACGGCATGTTGCTGTCGTTGCTGCTGCTGATC
>JAUNTK010000047.1 GCA_030538735.1 Pseudomonadota bacterium | reverse complement strand
GCCGGGCGAGCGCCTGGGCAACAAGGTCATCGAGTTCAAGAACGTCTCGAAGAAATTTGGCGAGCGTTTGTTGATCGACAACCTCTCGATGATCGTGCCGCCGGGTGCCATCGTCGGCATCATCGGCCCCAACGGCGCGGGTAAATCCACGTTGTTCAAGATGATTACCGGCCAAGAAAAACCCGATTCCGGCGAAATTATCACTGGCCCGACCGTGCAGCTTTCGTATGTCGATCAGAGCCGCGATGCGTTGGAAGGCAACCACAACGTGTTTCAGGAAATCGCCGGCGGCCTCGACATCCTCAACATCAACGGCACCGAGATCCAATCGCGCGCCTACATCGGCCGCTTCAACTTCAAGGGCCAAGACCAGCAGAAGTTGGTGGGTTCACTATCCGGTGGTGAGCGTGGCCGCCTGCATATGGCCAAGACCCTGTTGCAGGGTGGCAATGTGCTGCTGCTGGACGAACCCTCCAACGATCTCGATATCGAAACCCTGCGCGCGCTGGAAGATGCGTTGTTGGAGTTCCCCGGCAACACGTTTGTGATCAGCCATGACCGCTGGTTTCTCGACCGCATCGCCACCCATATCCTCGCCTTCGAGGGCGATAGCCATGTGGAGTTCTTCCAAGGCAATTACCGCGAATACGAGGAAGACAAGAAGCGCCGCATGGGCGATGACGCCGCGCCGAAGCGCCTGCGCTTCAAGGCGTTGAAGTAAGGCCCAAACGCCGGGTGCAGCCATCTGCGCCCGGCTGGCTGCCATGCCCCGCATGTCTCTCCCCGAGCGCCTGTTCAAGCTCCGCCAGCACGGCAGCGATGCCCGTACCGAGGTGTTGGCCGGGTTGACCACCTTCCTCACGATGTCCTACATCGTGTTCGTCAACCCGGACATCCTCGGCACCACCGGGATGGATCCGGGCGCGGTGTTTGTGGCGACCTGTCTAGCCGCCGCGATTGGTTCGCTGATCATGGCGTTCGCCGCCAACTTCCCGGTTGGCATGGCGCCGGGCATGGGGCTCAATGCGTTCTTCGCCTTCAGCGTGGTCGGTGCGATGGGCCTGCCGTGGCAGCAGGCGCTGGCGGCGGTTTTCATCTCCGGCCTGATCTTTCTGCTGCTCTCGTTGACCGGCGTGCGCGCGTGGTTGGTGGCCGGGATTCCGGCCTCGTTGCGTGCGGCAATCGTCGCTGGCATCGGCCTGTTTCTGGCGATCATTGCGTTGCAAAAATCCGAGATCATCGTCGCCAACCCCGACACCATGATCACCCTCGGCCGGCTCGATCACGCCGCACCGCTGCTGGCATTGGGCGGCTTCCTGCTGATCGCGGTGCTTGAGGCGCGCAAGGTGCGCGGCGCGATATTGATCGGCATTTTGGCCGTCACCGCCGTGGCGTGGATGCTGGACGAAATCCGTTTCGCCGGCATCGTCTCCCCGCCGCCTAGCTTGGCACCCACCTTCATGCAGTTCGATTTGGCCGGCCTGCTGCATCGCGATGGCGGTGCGCCATTGGCGATCTTGTTGCAGGTGGTGCTGGTCTTCGTGCTGGTGGAAATCTTCGATGCCACTGGTGTGTTGTACGGCGTGGCCAGCCGTGCCGGGCTGATCCAATTACCCGATGGCCGGCAGCGCTTTGGCCGCGCCTTGCTGGCCGATAGCGGCGCGATCATCGCCGGCTCGATGCTTGGCACCAGCAGTACCACCGCCTATGCCGAAAGTGCCAGCGGCGTGCAGGCCGGCGGCCGCACCGGGTTGACTGCGCTGGTGGTTGCGTTGCTATTTCTGGCCGCCTTGTTCTTTTCGCCACTGGCATCGATGGTGCCGAGTTATGCCGTCGCGCCGGCGTTGTTGTTTGTCGCTGGCCTGATGTTGCGCGAGTTGGTGGATGTCGAATGGAACGACATCACCGAATCGGTGCCGGCTGCCCTGTGCGCACTGGCGATGCCGTTCACCTACTCCATCGCCAACGGCCTGGCATTCGGGTTCATCGCCTATGCCGTGCTCAAGGCCGGTACCGGACGCTGGCGCGAAGTACACCCGGCAGTCTGGTTAGTGGCCGGTTTGTTTGTGCTGCGCTACGGCTTGGCTTGATCGATTTGCCTGCTTGGCATCGGCGCGGTTGAATTGAGAGCGAGAGCGTTTGCTGTACGGGCGGTGTTATGCGCCGGTGTTATCTCCCGCAAAAAAAAGAGCCGACAAAGGCCGGCTCTTTTGGCATGACGACACACTCAATCAATTGCGGCCGGCAAACGGCGAAACCAACGGTGCGGGTGCCGGCCCCGGTGTGACCGAACGGCCGCCTTGTCCACCAAAACCCAGCGAATCAAGGAAATAACGCAGATAGAAGCTGGTATTGAGCTGGCGATAGTCACGTGCGTTGCTGAAGTTGAAACGCCCGCCCAGACGCAGTTGTTGTGACAGACGCCACTCGCCTGCCGCGCCAAAGTTGTAGGACAGGCCGGTCTTGACCAGCTCCGGGTACACCGGCTCGACATAACGATCGATCAGACCAAGCGTGGCGGCCAGTGATGCGGCATCGTATGCGGCTTGTTGCAGGGCCGGATCGGTCGGGAAGTACGGCGCGGCATCGGACTTGAAGTGCTGGTAGCCGATGCTGCTGTCAACTTGCCACTTCACGTTGCCATCGTAAGACTGGCCGATCCAGTGCACCGGCACGCTCAGGTCGTAATACGACTGCGGGCTGAAATAGCCGCCATGACCAAAGGTGAAACCGCTCAGGTTGTCGTCGTAGGCCATCGCGGTCAGATTGAGGCCGACGGTCAGCGACTGGCTCGGGCTGCGCAGGGCATGCACGTAGAAGCCGCTATCAAGCTGATGATGCGTGTTGTCGGCCACATTGGTACCCCTCAACTCGCGGCTTTGCAAGGTGAGATAGCCACCGATCGCGCCATTGTCGAGGTTGGCGCCAAGTTTGATGCCGGCGCTGGTGACCCCGCCCCAGCTCATCCCGGTGCGCGGGTCTTCGACGCCGGCGTAGGACAGCACGCTATCGGTGACGGCGCGTTGGGATATCTCGGCATTCACGCCGAACACATCGCCGATCTGCCCTTTGTAGCCGACGCCGCCGACAAAATTGTTCTCGCGGAAGCCGGCCGGAACCGCGCCGATATCGGCGGAAAAACCGCCATAACGGAAGCCGACCGAAACCCCGGCACCGGCCGCATCCGAACTCAGCCGGCGATGGCCGCCACCAGTGGCCGCCATCGTGTACAGACGCTCGCTGAGTTCCGCTGCGGTCATGCCGGCGGCCACGCCACTGGTCAGGTTTCGGAGCTCGGCCAGTTCGGCTGCGGTGAAATCGCGGGTCAACTCGCGGTCGGCACCTATCAGTGTGGCAATTTCGCCGATGGTCAGACGCGACATCTCCTGACTCAACAGGAACACCGAAAGTGGGCGCAGGTAAAGCGCGGTGATCGCCCCGGCGCTGCGCTCGGCATCGATTTCCTCCGGTGTCTTCGGCCGGGTTTGCCCCGGGTCGCCGCCGACTACCGGCACGGTGGGAACCACCACGACGGCATCGTAAAGGCGGCGGTACAAGCCGGAATCCTTGGCCTGATCAAGAATCAGCTGACGGGTTTCATCGGTATTGCCATCACTCAACAAGCGCGCATACAACGGGCTGCCCACCGTGTCATCAATCACCCCGGAATTGGCCGAAAGCAGGCTGGCCAATGCGCTGGCCGGGCCACCACCAAAGCGGCTGGCGGTGTTGTACTGGCTGCCGACTTCTCCCGCATCGAGCAGGGTCGGGGTGATGGTGGCATCGATGAAGCCATCACCCACCGCGAATTCGCCCTTCATCGGCATGCGGATATCAACCGTGCGGCTCAGGCCCGCCTCGCCATCGCGCACGCGAAATTCGGCACCGGCGCTAAGCGAGCTGGTGTTTTCGCTGCGCATTTCGCGCAGTTCCTCGACCAGCGTGGGCGGTGCGCTGGGTGCCTGCATCGCCGGCAGCGCATAGCCGCTCATCGGCACGCGGGCCACCGCCACGGTGGGCATCTGCAACGCCGAAACCGAAACAGGTGGCGCCACTGCCGCTGGATACCCGGCCGCCTGCGCGGATGGATACGCCGCCGCCGGATAGGCCGGTGGATAAGCGGCGGCGGCAGGTGCCGGCAGCGGTGCGGCGAGCGCTGCCGTGGTGGTGGCAGGATAGGCCGCGGGTGCCGGCAACGAACCACTGGCCAACGGCGGCAACGCCGAAGCTGGCGGCGGCGAATAGGCCACCGCACCCACCACCGGCTGCCCGGGGCTGCCGCTGATCGGTGGCAGGGCCGGCATTACGCCGAGGCTGGCACCACGCATGCCGGCAAACGGATTACCGCCACCCGCCAACATCAGCCCGCCCGGGCCGGTCAAACCGCTCGCGGCCTGCCGTTGCTGCGCATCGATTGCGGCGCGGTAGTACTGCTCGGCGCGCCGATTCTTGCCGGCGGCGCGATAGATGCGCGCGGCAGTCGCCAGCACGTCCGGTGAATCCGGCGCTTGCTGCAAGGCCGCCTGCATGTATTTTTCCGCGTTGAACAGGTCGGATTGCGCCGCTGCGCTGTGCGCGGCTGCGGTCAACGCATCGAGATCGGTCGGGCGCACCTGCAGCACGCGCTGGTACAGAGCCAACGCCTGTGGGTGCTGGCCCGCCGCCGCGTACATGCGCGCCAACCCGGCCTGCGCATCGATGTTGTGCGGTTGCTCGGCCAATACCGGCGCAATCATTTCGTAGGCACCTTCAAGGTTGCCCATTTCGCGCATGGCATCAGCTTGGCGCAGCAGGTAGCCGGCACGCAGGTTTTGATAGCGGCGCATCTGGCCGGCGTTGAGATTGAGCGTCTGCAATTGGCGCAAGCTGGCCGAAAGCTCGGCATCCTGACCGGCACGCGCCAGTACCCCGGCATATTGCAGGCGCGCATCGATATCGGGGGTGCCCCTGAGCAGATTCTGCGCCAGCACCAAGGCGCGCTGGCGATTGCTAGCATCCGCCCACGCCCCGGCGAGCGCGGCCGCGATTTCGGCATCCTGCAGCTGATTGGCAAACTGCTGCTCAGTGGCGGCCACCACCATTTGCGCCTGTGCCACCCGGCCCTGTTTGGCGAGGGCGCGCGCTTGGGTGGCGGAACGCTCGATCGCGGCCAAAGCCTGCAATTGCCGCATGCTGGCATCCAGTTGGGCGTCCGGGATCCGCGCGAGCGCGGATTCCACCGCGGCCCAATCATCGTTTTCGCGGGCCATCAGGGCATACACGTAGAGCGATTCCGGTGCATCGCCATTCACCGCCATTAAACCCTGAATGATGTTGCGAGCCTGATCGGGGCGCCCCATCGTCTGGTACAGCCGGGCCAGATCAAGCCTGACCCATGCATTGCCGGAATCCTCGGCCATCGCCATTTCCAGCTCGGCCTGTGCGGTGGCGTAATCGCCGGCGCTCAACGCGGCTTGCGCCCTTGAGCGGCCCAAACTGGCGCGCAGCTTGCTGGCATCACCGAGTTTCTGCTTCTGGGCAGGCGACAGCCGTTCATACAGTTGCATGGCTTCTTGGCCACGCCCCTGTTCGGAATACAGCGCGATCAGCCCCTGCAATGCGGCTGCATTGGTCGGTTCAAGCTGCAATGCCTTGCGATAGCTCTGCTCAGCGTGCTGCGGCTGGCTGCTGGCCAGCGCGCCACCCAGCGCGGCATGGCCGGCGGCTTCGTTCGGCAGCACGGCGATGGCACGTTGCAAAGCGGCAGTGGCGGCGGCGCGATCACCGCTGGCAAGCGCCCGATCGGCATCGCCGAGCAGGCTCCAGTAACGCGCGCTGTTGAGCGCACTGCGCCATTTGCCGTTCGCCGCCGTGGCGCGTTCAAGCAGGGGGACGGCCTCACTGAAGCGGCCCTGACGCATACGCACCGAGCCAAGACCACCCAGCGCCTCGCTGTTGCGCGGCTGCTGGGCCAATACCGCGAGGAATTGGCGCTCTGCCTCGGCATCGCTACCGCCACTCAAGGCACGAAAGCCACCCTGCAAACGCGGGTCCGGCGGTGGCGCGGTACGCGCGGGCGTACCGCCACCGGCGCTCGCGGCGCGGCCGCTGGCCGCATCCAGTTTTTCCTTGATGCTGGCATCGTCCGGGTATTTGGCAAGGTATTCGCGATACGCCGCCGCATCACTTGCGCTTTCGCCCATCCAGGTCAGTGCCTGACGCCAGCTTTGCCGTGCCGTATTGCCAACATCGGGGCGCTCGGCGAGCGCTCGCAACTCGGCGATGCCCTGCGCACGGCTGGCTGGCCGGTAGGTCAGTATCTGGCCGTAAGCCAATGAAGCGCGCGGGTTGTTGCCCGCCGAACTCAGCCCACGCAGGCCGTCACGGGCGCGGGCCCAGCCATCATCGGTAGCCGCCAGCGCCTGATAGTACTCAAGCGCCAACGCGGCCGATGGCGTCTTGCCGGCAAAGATGGTCTCGTACAGGCGCACCGCCTCGGCCGCGTTGCCGGAGGCCGCGGCACGACGCGCATCGCTCAAGCGGGTATCGGTGGTATCGCCGCTGCTGATCGCATTGCGCAAGCGGGCGGTTTGCGCGGCATTGGGATGCTTGCTCTGCAATTGCTGCAAGTGCCGATTGGCATCGGCGGTGCGCTTGGCGGCGACATCCAGCAAGCCAAGCTCCAGCAAGGCATCGGCATTGTCCGGCTGCAACAACAAGACCTTGCGCCAGCTCTCGGCAGCCAGATCGGCGCGGCCTTGTTGCTTCCAGTAGGTCGCCTGCTCGGCCAGTTTGCCGGCATCATTGCTCTGCGCGAAAGCCGGCCCCGCCAACAGGCAGAGATCGAGTACGCCGATCAGACACAGTGGTTTCAGTTTGCTTTGGAACATTTTTCCTCCCATGCCGGGTACAGCTGGCCATCGACTGCGAAGCGCCAGCGACCCTCGACCCATGAACGACCGAACAAGATCAGTGTTTTTTCGTAATACGGCAGCTTGCCCGCCGCCTCGGAACCCGGCTCAGGCAGTTTGTCCTGCTGCTCCTTGAGCAGGCTGGCCTCCCCTTGCGCTTTCAGATACGGCAACAACGCCGCGCTGAAGCCCACGGGCGGACGGCCGCTGACTTCACCGCTTGCCGTGTCGATTTTCTCGGCGAACACGCCCTGCGTGCGCAGCAAGGTGAGCGGGCCGGACGTGGCTGCCAAGCCGCGTTTGAACATCGGGTCGGCGGGGTCGGTCATGCCGGCCCAGGTGTAGACCCGGATCGCGTCATAACTGCCAAGCCGGCTGCGGCCCGGCGCAGTGACCACCTGCTTGCCATCCCAGCCGATCCAATCCGGTGCATAACCATGCGGCGAGGATCGCTCGATCAGGCCCAGGCTGGCCTCGGCCATCACCCGCCACGGGCCGACCGGATCAACCAGCGCAAACCGGCGCAACAGCGGCAACGGCAGATAGCTGGGATTGAGCGTGGTGATATCGGCTTTGACAAAGCCGGTTTCGCCGGGCAGCAGCATCGGCCCCAAACCGGCGAGTTCAGCCGTCTCGCGTTTTTCCACGGCTTTGAGCAGATCAAGCCCCACCCGCAGATAATCCGGCACATTCCACAGCCGGGATGCCTCGATCAACGAATACGCCATCCACAGATCGGCATCGGAGGCGGTATTCGGGTCAGTGATGCGCCAGCCGCCATCGGCATCGCGGCCCCAGCGCCACGCCGGCAGCCAGTCATCGCCACCGCCGCCGAGGTTGTTCCAGCTCCACTCGAACAATTTGTCGAAGCGCGCCCGGTCATTGGCGACCAAAGCAAAGAACATCGCATACGCCTGCCCTTCCGATGTCGATCGGGCATCGGCCTCGGCATGATCGACCACCCGGCCATCCGCCTGCACATGGGTAGCGACAAAATCCTGCCAGTCGCCCCAGGGCTGGCATTCACGCGGCAGCGTGGTGCTGCAGGCAGGCAGCAGGCAAAGTGCCGTGCCGCCGACCAGCATCGCGGCCAGCAACCGCCTGCGTTCGTGGTTGACCCGTTGCATTGAGCATCCTCAGCCTTGGTTTTGCAGTCGCCTGCGAGTGTGCCAACGCAGCAGGATTCTTGCCAGCAACCCAGCCAGTACCGCAAAGCCGAGCAGGACAAACGCCAGCACGATCGGGCTGTTGGAGAAGAACCAACGCAGGGCGGTCATGAACGGCAATTTGCCGACGTAATAGCCCTGATTGCCGGCCAGACTGGTGACCTTGCCCTCCTCGACCAGCACCACGCTGCCCTGGAACAGCTTGACCTTCTCCGGGTCTTTCCAGGCGGCGGTCAGCAAGCTGACATTGGCCGGGTCATCGGCCAGCACCGCGACCACGCTGCGCTTGGCCTTCAAAGGCGATTCAAAGCCCATCAAGATCACGCTGCCCGATGCCGGATGTACGCTCAGATCGGCCGCAGCCGGCAGATCGGTGCGCACCGGGTTGGGGCGGAACATGCCCGGCATCCTGCGCATCAGCCAATCGGTCATCCAGAAACGGCGGTTCTGCGCCTCGGTGCCGACCGGCAGATACTGCTCCCACTTTTTATAGAGCGGCTGATTGTCGACCGAGCCGAGAATGAAGATATCGGTATCGGCATATTTCTCTACCTCCGCGGCCTTGATCACGTTCAGGCGCAAGGTCGGGTAGCCGGTCGAATCACCGATGCGGCCAAGAATCTCCAGCAGATTGTGGGCATCGACATCGCTCGGGTTATCCGGCATCACCACCGTGGTTTCCGACAAATCCGCCATGCGGGTAAACGGGAACCCGGAGTTGATGAAGGCGGCCAGGTTCGGCATCGCCATGTAATGCGGGATCTTGCTCAGGTCGATGAAGGAATCCTGATCGACCCCGGCCGAGACATCCGGGAAGGTGATCTTGCATTCATCGGCCACCGGGCGCTCGAACCAGAACTGGAAGCGCAACTGGCTGTTGGCCGAGAACGGGCCGGTCGGCAGCGACAGCTTCTGGGTGATCGGCATCTCGCCGCGCTGCTTGCTCAAACGATCCCACCAGCGGCTGGTCGCCGCCTTGGACTCGGGCAGGCCATTGAGGGCGAACGTGCTGACGAAGGCCTCGTTGATGCTGAGGTTGAGTTTTGACTGGTTGAAATCCGCTGGCACCGTGTAGCGGTATTTCAAGGTCAACGGGATGCCATCGGTTTTCCATACGAACAAATCCGGCGGCAGTTGCAGGCCGACGCGAATCACGTCGGGGTTGTAGCCAACGGTATTGAGCTCGGTGACATCATCGACCAGCTCGCCGAGATGCACCGGGCGATCACTTGCTACCCACTTCGGCGCATCGTAGGGCTTGCGCTTGGCACCCTCGTTGAACGAGGTGATGCGCGCACTGCTGCCCTGCAGGGGCGTGCGCAGCGCCAGTGCCTTGGCGGCGGTGGTCAACTCGTCCTGATTGCGGCCACTGATCACCAGAATGCGGCCGTAAGGGTCATTCGGGTTGGTGACCATCGCAACATTGGGGCCACTGGATTCACCAACCTGCGGCGCAATGCCATCGGGCAATTCACTGCTGATACCAACCACGATGCCATTGCCGCTTGCCGGCAGGCCGCTCGTCAACACCGGGAAGCTGGCCCCGCGATAACCGGCCAGGCTGCCCATCCAGCTCGACACGATGCCGGCGGCGCGCAGGGTTTCGGGGTTGGGTTGGTTCGGCAACACAAACGGCAACGTCAGCGCGCGCGTATCGCGTGGATCGAAGAACGGTGCCGGCAATTGCGCCAGATCGTTCTTCATGTCGAGCTGGCGCGATTTCAGGGTCAGGGTCGAGCCGTTGTCGATGTTCGCCCACAGGCTGGTGTGATCGGGGTCTTCGCACTCGCGGGTGTAATGGCCGATCAACTGCAATTCCAGCCAGTTGTAATCGGTGATCAGGATCGGATCGATCTTGACATCTGCCTCAACGATCTGCCCGGCCTGCTCACGCGGCACCGGCAGCGTATCGACCACCACGCCGTTGACCAGCACCCGCACGTGCGAGATATCCGGCAGCAAGGCCGGCGACCAGCTGTAGCGCAGATGGACAGTCGCCTCCTCGACGATCTGGCTTTGCGGGATGCTGAAAGGCAGACCGGCACGACCCTGGATACCGCGCAGGGTGATTTCGTGGCGCGCACCCAAGGCCTCGAAGCTGTCAACCCGCTGCAGAATGCGGCCGGAGGTGGATGGCGTGCTGGCCGATGTATCCGCCAACCCGGCAGCATCGCTGGCTGGCCCGGATGTCTCGGCCTGCTGCGCCTGCAAGGCACCAATCGAAAAGGTGAGCAAGGCGACGGCCAACAGATTGCGGCGCTGCTGCTTCAATTGCTGGAATGTGTTGGTCATTTTTTTCACTTTGTTTCCCCCGGTTCTCAGGCCTGTGACGCTGCCGCTTTTTGTCGCCGTTTGCCACCCGAGAATGCATATCGGAACAAATGAGCCACACCCTGCCGGCTGGCCGACATGATTTCCTTGACCGCCTGCCACAATGTGTTGGGTGCCGAGTTCTTGCCGAACTCGCTGATCCAGACATCGGCGCGGGCAAACGTGGTGGCGATCACCCACTGCTCCTGCTCGGTGGTCAATTCATCGAACTCCATGCTCAGATCCCGTGCACCGGCGCGGCGTATCGTCGCCGGCACGCGACGTTCGATGCCGCGATGAATCAAGCCGAGTTCAACCTTGTCACCCAGCTTCACATCGATCGGCTCTTCGCTCTCAACCGAGATGCCGCCGGTGGAGAAATCGCGGGTGCGGGCCGCCACCATGTGGCCATCGGGCAGATACAGATTGACCGGCGCGCTCATCGGCACCCGATGCGATTTGCGCACCTGGCGGATTTCCGCCGCCGTCGCCATCGCCACACTGAGCAGGATCAGGTTGTACACCGTCCAGGCCATGTTGAGCAGCAGGGTCGCGGCCTGCCCTTCGCCATCGGCACCGAACAATTTGAAGCCGCCGACGATCAGGCCGATCAGGTTCGGCAGAAACAGGAACACGAAGGGCTTGGCGATGTTGAAATCGAAATAATCGCGTTCGATCAAACCACCCTTGGCGGTCACGTTGAAGGTGCCGGCCTTGGGGTTGAACAACGCCACCATGGTCGGACGGAAGGTGTACCAAGCCAGCGTGGTCTCGTAGACCTCGTTCCACAGCAGATGGCGATGCGGGTTCTGGGTGCGGGCGTTGGTCAGGTTGGCCTGGAAGATGTGCGGCAGCGCATAGGCCATGATCATCAAGGCCGAGGCTTCGATGATGTGGATGCCCCCCAACAGATACGCCAGCGGCGCGGTCAGGAACACGATGCGCGGCAGGCCGTTGAAGAAGTGCAGCATCGCGGTGGCGTAACACAGCCGTTGCGGCAGGCTGAGCCCCTTGCCGAACAGGGGATTGTCCACGCGGAAAATCTGCGCCATGCCACGCGCCCAGCGGATGCGCTGCGCGACATGGCCGGACAGGCTCTCCGTCGCCAGACCCGCCGCCTGCGGGATCTTGATATAGGCGCTGCGCCAGCCCAAGCGATGCATCTTGAGCGCGGTATGCGCATCCTCGGTCACGGTTTCCACCGCCACGCCGCCGACCTGCTCCAGCGGCTCGCGCTTGATTACCGCGCAGGAGCCGCAGAAGAAGGTGGCATCCCACTGGTCATTGCCATCCTGCAGCAGGCCGTAGAACAGCTCGCCTTCGTTCGGCACGCGGTGGAAGATTTCCAGATTGCGCTCGAACGGATCGGCCGAATAGAAATAGTGCGGCAGCTGCACCAGCGCCAGCTTGGGATCGCGCAGAAACCAGCCCATCGCCACCTGCAGAAAGGAGCGGGTCGGCATGTGGTCGCAATCGAAGAAGGCGACGTATTCGCCATCGGTCTTGCCCAGCGCCGCGTTGATGTTGCCGGCCTTGGCGTGCTTGTTGTCCCCGCGGGTCAGGTAACCGATGCCGACCTCATCGCAGAACTCGCGGAACTCATCGCGGCGGCCATCATCAAGCAGATAGATGTTGAGCTTGTCGCTGGGCCAGTCGATCACGGTCGCGGCCAGCACGGTGGCGCGCACCACTTCGAGAGGCTCGTTGTAGGTCGGGATGAAGACATCGACACTGGGCCACTGGCTCTGGTCTTCTGGCATCGGCACCGGCTTGCGGTTGAGCGGCCAGCTGGACTGGAAGTAGCTCAGAATCAAAATGACGAAGGCATACAGCTCGGCCAGCAACAGGCCGACACCCAGCACCAAATCCAGAATCGCACTGGTGCCGACGGTCTCGGTCATCCGCCACCAGATGTAGCGCGTCGAGATCGCCAGCGACAGGCCCATCATGATCAGCGCACTCAGGCGGCTTTCACGCCGGCCAAGAATCAGGCCGAAAGCGAAGATCAAGGCCGAGAACAGCAACTGCTGTTTCAACTCCATCGGCACCACCGCAACCACCACCAGCGCGATGCCGGCCAGTACCCACAGGCCAAGTGCGCTCAGGCGCACCATGCCGGTTGAAAGTGTGTCGGATACCCTGTTCATTGACCCCCCCGGGCTTTGCATCAGTCAGACTTCAGGCGTGTCAGCGGGCTGGGCGTGGATTCGATCCGGCCGCTGGCCTGCAAACGCTTGAACATCTGCATCAATGGTGTGTCCACCGGCTGCACCCGCACCGCGAGCGCAGGCAAATCATCAACCACGATGACTGCCGGCAGATTGGCCTCCACTGCCGCACGCGGCATGGGCGCCTCTTCGTTTTCATCGCTGCCCACAACCGCAGCTGCGGCGGGCTTTGCCTTCGGGCGCTTGCGCCGGGCAGGCGAAGCAGTGGCACTAACCAGACGCTCGGTTCCGAAATCGCGGTACTCCGACTCCTCGGAGCGCGCGCCCATCTCGTCGAACAGGTTGGCCAGATCATCATCGGAAACCGGTGCAGGACGCCGCTTGTTTTTATCGTTCATGGCAGATCCTCAACTTACCCGCTGCAAAGCCAGATGCCGCACATCAGGCGATGCCGATCGTAGCCGCTTGATCCCCAAACCGGGAAGCATGCCCAATTGCTGGAACCAGCGGCCGTACACGCCGAGCAGGAATCCATCGGCCCAATCGGCATCGATGGCGGCATTGAGCGGCGCGCAGACGTGGCGGATCAGCACGTGTGAATCCTGCTCGTCCAGCTCGCACCAGCCCCAGTCGATGGCTGACCAGATCGCATTGCAGGCGGCCTCGACCGCGTCCAGATCATCGGCAGCGGGTAGCGCGTTGGCATCGGCAAAGCGCGCACCAATCCGGCCCATCAGCAAGGCCAGATCATCAGCATCCAGAGCGGATTCAAATTCGCGCCCCATGGCCTGCAGGAAACCACGCCATTGCCGGGCACACAGGCGCTCACGCAGATAGCCATCAATCATGGTCTCAGGCACTCACCACCCCCTCCGGTTTGTTGAAATCCGGCGTACCCAACCCTGTGCGCCGGCCCCATCTAGTGATCATTGTCACACTTTCCCAAAACAAAAGACATCGCTCATTGCAAACCCATTACATACGCATCACATGGCAAAGCGTAATTCACGGCATGTCGCCATTGTGACAAGGCCGACAGTTCCGTCCATAGCTGAAATCCGTGAATGCGTATGCGTATGGTGGCACCAGGCCGCGTGGCTGCTGGCAAAATGATGGGCCTGTATCCAGGATCCACCATGACTTTCATCGACCAACTGCATCGCCGCTGGCAAACCGCCAATACCCTGCTCTGTGTGGGTCTCGACCCCGACCCGGCCCGCCTGCCTGAGCGTTTTGCCAGCGCCAGCACCGAAGATGCGCTGTTCGACTTCTGCCGCGATATCGTCGATGCCACGGCCGAGTTCGCCTGCGCGTTCAAGCCGCAGATCGCCTATTTTGCCGCGCATAATGGCGGTGAAGCGGCGCTGCAACGGTTGATCGCCCATATCAATGCTGCGCATCCCGAGGTGCCGGTGGTGCTCGATTCCAAGCGTGGCGATATCGGCAGCACGGCGGCGCAGTACGCGGTAGAAGCCTTCGACCGCTTCGGTGCCGATGCAGTCACTTTGAATCCCTATATGGGTTTCGATTCCGCCGAGCCGTTCCTGCAACGCGCCGATCGCGGGTGCGTGTTTCTCTGCCATACCAGCAACCCCGGCGCGCGCGATTTTCAAGAGTTAATGGTCGATGGCCAGCCGCTGTATCAGCATGTCGCCCGCACCATTGCGCAGAGTTGGAACAGCGCCGGCAATTGCGCGCTGGTGCTGGGCGCGACCTTTCCCGAGGAACTCGGCCTCATCCGCGCCATCGTTGGCGACATGCCGCTGTTGATCCCGGGCGTCGGCGCGCAGGGCGGCGATGTGGCGGAGGTAGTGAAAAACGGCAAAACCGCCGATGGCAGCGGTCTGATGATCAATTCATCGCGTGGGATTTTGTATGCCTCGATGGGTGAGGATTACGCCCGGGCCGCCGCACGGGCGGCGCGTGAATTGCGCGATGAGATCAACCGCTGGCGCTGAATGCGGGTCTTATCGTATCGACAGCACCCCCACCACGATGGCAACGATGAAGGTCACTAGATACGTCGCTGCCAGATACAGCATATAACCCAGCAAGGCGCGTACGGCCGCTTTCCACGCTGGCATGCGGTCGGCAAAATACTGCGCCAGCGACGCCACCACATAGATAATCGCGACCAAAACGGCGATCGGCTGCATCACCGGATACACACGCTGCAGCGGCATCACCAGGGTCAGCAATACAAACGACTGCGCGGTGAGAAACGTGGTGATGACCAACCACTCGGGGTAATTGACACTTTTTTCTCGCAAAAATGCCAGCCGAAAGCCAAACGAATGAAACGGAATCAATAGCAGCGTGACCAGCGTGTAATGCTGGTTTATCCAGTCCTTGATCGCGGTGACGGTGGTGAGCAGAAAGGCCGTATCGAATGTGCCATCGATCATTTTCGGCGGCGATTCCCCCGCATGGATGGTGACGACCGAGCCGATCAAATCGCCCGCCAGCAGGTATTTGCCCAGCAGCACCATGGCGGCCGACACCATCATCAGCAGCAAAAACGGCTTGACGATGCCCTGCCGTCGGCCTTCGATGTAATCGCGCATCATGTGGCCGGGCCGCAGCAGCAGGTGCTTGAGCGTAAACAGCACGCCGCGATCCATGTGCAGCAGGCTGTGCTCCAGCTCATGGCCAAGAAAATGCCAATCGATCCGATGCGCTGGCGTCGGCTGGCCACAGTGCGGGCAGTATTTTTGTTCGGTGCCGTCGATGGTGCGATTGCAGTTTGCGCAGTGCGTGTTGTCAAGCATGTGGCTTCCCCGGTGACGCACGCATTCTAATGGCCGATTGAGTCACACAGCGCGTTGCGATCAGGTCCGCAATACACACCTACAACCGACGCGCCACCGCCAGCGGAAAACGCAGCCAGATCATCGCGAATACCGCACTGCGGGTCAACCAGCCATGGCGAGCGGCATCGAATTTGCGGAAGTAACGCCACAGGCCGCGATGCCGATGCCATTCAACAAAGAGCGGGTCGCTGCGCGATGACACGCCGCGCAGATGCAGCACATCGACGTCATTGGCGACGCCGACTTTGCCGCCTGCCAGACGCACACTGCGGCAAAAATCCAGGTCCTCGACATGCAGGCGATAGCCCTCATCCAAGCCGCCGACGCGGTTGAACAGCTGGCGCGGCAGCAGCATCAAGGCACCGGAAATCGCCTGCACTTCTTGCACCGGCTGGGTTACATCCTTCGCCACATGCAGATTGCGTGCGGCACGGGAAAACAGCATCGCGGCCAAGTCGAGGTCGTGACGACGGGCGGCACCGTCACTGATGCCATCTTCGCCATACAGGCCGCAGCCGATCAGCGCATCGCCCAAGCTTGCCGAGGCATCGCGCATCCGGCGCAGGGTATCGCTTTCCACCATCAAATCCGGGTTGACGAAGGCGAGCCACGGCGCACTGCTGGCCGCCGCGCCCTGATTGCAGGCCACGGCAAAACCGGGGTTGTCGGGGTTGGCGATAAAGCGCACGCGCGGATCGGCCAGTGCGTGGCGCTGCACGATCGCCATCGTGGCATCCGCCGAGGCGTTATCGACCACGCGGATTTCGCCAACGTCATCGGCGGCACGCAGGCGTTGCAGGCAGTCATCGATGGTCGATGCGCTCTGGAAGCTCACCACCACGGCGGCGATCCCGGCCTCACTCATGCGAACAAATCATCCTGCAATGATGCGTCGGCCGCTTCTGCGTACAAGGCCCGCAGTTGCTGGCGGGTTTCAGCAAGCGGATCGTCCATCAAAAAGCGGGTCAGGCGCGGGCGATAGGCCGGCCAGCGCACCGCCATCACATCGATATCGTCATCGCCGCGCCACGGCTCGCGGTCGCGGGCAACGAAGGCGGTTTCGCACAGCACATTGCGCCAGCCCATCGCGGCAAGGCGCAGCGAGTAATCGGTCAGCGCCGCCGACCAGCTTTCAAAACTTTCGCCATCCAGCGTGCCACTGCGCACACGCGGCGCGCCACGCAACAGCACCGCATGGGTACCGGCGGTTGGCAGCTCGGGATGCAGTGGCGGCATACGGGCGGCGGCGCTGGCGATGCGGCGCGCCTCGGCTGGCGCGGGCTGCAATTCGCCGATCCGCGGCCACGCCACGCATTCGCCGGCATTGCTCCACGGCGTGGCGGTGGCGATGGTGGGATCGCGGGCGAGGCAGGCGGCCAGATGATTCAACCAGCCCGGTGCCGGCCGCACATCGGGGGCCAAGACGGCGATGTCGAGATCGCCACAGGCGGCGATGCCTTCGGCCAGGTGGCGGGCCTCGCCCACCGGCTGCTGGCGGCAGGTGTATTCGGCCTGCAAACGGGTCGATGCCAGCCAACGTTCGATGATCGCGATACCACGCGGCCCGGCCTGCGCATCATCCAGCAACCAGATGCGCGTGCCGGCTGGCGTGGCCTGATCGAGCGCGGCCAGACAGGCATCCAGCGCCGCGTCATCGGTGCCGATGGGCAGCAGGACGACAGGCAGGTTGGAATCGGTCATGAAATGGCCACGATGCAGTTTGAGGCAATTTACCCGGTAGCAGCGCGCCCTGCTCGCCGCGATGCCCAAGCAAGCGCATCGCAGCCAGGACGTGCGCGCGCCATCAGGGCGCGGCCATCATCATCGGGTCAGCCAACCCAGATCCGCGCGTTCTGGAATATCCGCGCCCATGGCGAGGCATCACCCCACTCGGCGGGATGCCAGCTGAAGTTGGCGGCGGCCAAGGTGCGCTCCGGGTGCGGCATCAGGATAGTGACGCGGCCATCATCGCTGGCCACACCGGCAATGCCTTCGGGCGAGCCATTCGGGTTGGCCGGGTACTGCATCGCGATGCGGCCTTCGCCATCGACATAACGCGCCGCCACCGCGACTGCCGCCTGATCGACGCTACTGGCAAACTGCATGCGGCCTTCGCCATGCGCCACTACCACCGGGATCCGCGAGCCGCCCATGCCACGCAGCAGGATCGAGGCCGATTCACCGACTTCAACCTGCGCCAAGCGCGCTTCGTATTGCTCGGATGAATTGCGCAGCAACTCCGGCCAATGCGCCGCGCCGGGGATGATGCCCTTCAACTGCGAGAGCATCTGGCAGCCGTTGCAGACGCCTAGGCTGAAGGTGTTGTCGCGGGCAAAGAAGGCGGCAAATTGCGCACGCAGATCGGGGCGTTCAAGGATCGAGGTGGCCCAGCCACGGCCGGCACCCAGCACATCGCCATAGCTGAAACCACCGCAGGCGGCGAGGCCGACCACCTCATCCAAACGGGCGCGGCCCGCGATCAAATCGCTCATGTGGACGTCGTAGGCATCGAAGCCGGCGCGCATGAAGGCCGCCGCCATTTCGATCTGGCCATTGACGCCCTGCTCGCGCAGGATCGCGACTTTCGGCTTGACGCCCGTGTTGATGAAAGGCGCGGCGATGTCGTCGTTCGGGTCGAAGCCGAGCTTCGGGTTGAGGCCAACGGCATCAAAATCACGCGCCGCCTCGCGCTCTTGATCGGCGCTTTCCGGGTTATCGCGCAGGCGCTGCATCGCGTGGGTGACCGACCACCACGCATCGAACAAATCCTGCCAATGCCATTCGGCCAGCACCTCACCATCGCAGAGCACGCGCATGTCATCGGCGGTATGCGGCTTGGCGATACGTTGCGCGCATTCGATCAAGCCATGCTCGGCGATCAGGTCGGCAAATTCGGCGCGGTTCTCGCTCTTGATCTGCACCACGGCGCCCAATTCTTCGGTGAACAACACCTCGAAGATATCGTCATCGTGGTTATCGGCCCAACCATCCAGGGTGATGTCGAGGCCGACATGCGAGGCGAAGGCCATTTCCGCCAGCGTGGCGAATACGCCGCCATCGGAGCGGTCGTGATAAGCCAACAGCAGGCCGGCTTCACGCGCATCGCGGATCAGCTCGAAGAAGCCGCGCAGGAGTTCCGGGTCATCGATATCCGGTGCTTCGCCGGCAAACGATTGGTAGCACTGCGACAAGATCGAGCCACCCATGCGCCGCTTGCCAGCACCCAAACCGATCAACCACAGCTCGGTGTCCTCCTCATCGGCCAAGAGCGCGGTGAGTTGCGCGCGCACATCCACCACCGGCGCAAACGCGGTGACGATCAACGAGACCGGCGAGACCGATTTTTCGGTGATGCCATCAGCCTGCCATTGCGCCTGCATCGACAGCGAATCCTTGCCCACCGGGATCGACAAATCCAGTGCCGGGCAAAGCTCCATGCCGACCGCTTGCACCGCGTCATACAGCTTGGCGTCCTCGCCTTCGTGGCCGGCGGCGGCCATCCAGTTGGCAGAGAGTTTGATGCGGTCAAGCGATTCCACCGGCGCGGCGCACAGGTTGGTGACCGCCTCGCCAACGGCCATGCGCGCACTGGCGGCGGCATCGATCAGCGCCAGCGGCGTGCGCTCACCAATCGCCATCGCCTCGCCGGTATAGCCTTCATAGCCGGCCAAGGTGATCGCGCAATCGGCCACCGGCATCTGCCACGGGCCGATCATCTGATCGCGTGCAGTCAGGCCGCCGACGCTGCGGTCGCCGATGGTGATCAGGAAGTTTTTGGCCGCAACCGTCGGGTGCGACAGCACGCGCAGGCCGGCTTCGTGCAGGTTGACCGCATCGGTATCAAGCTCCGGCCAGCGCGTGGAGGCCGGATGCGCGGTATCGCGGTGCATCTTGGGTGCCTTGCCAAACAGCACATCCATCGGCAGATCGATGGCGGCATCCGGCGGGATATGGCCCGGCACCGCGCCATAACCGACGACGAGGCGTTCTTCTTCGGTGGCGTAACCGACCACCGCAAACGGGCAGCGTTCGCGCTGGCACAGTGCGGCAAACTCATCGATGCGATCCGCCGCGATGCCCAGTACATAGCGTTCTTGCGATTCGTTGCACCACAGCTGCATCGGCGATAGCGAGGGGTCATCGTTGGGCACGGTGGCCAGGTCGATCACGCCGCCCACGCTGGAATCGTGCAGCAGTTCCGGGATCGCATTCGACAGGCCACCGGCGCCGACATCGTGGATCGAGCGGATCGGGTTTTTTGCCGCCAACGCGACGCAGGCATCAATCACTTCCTGCGCACGGCGCTCCATCTCCGGGTTGTCGCGCTGGACGCTGGCGAAATCCAGATCTTCCGCCGACTCGCCCGAGGCGACGGAGCTCGCCGCACCGCCGCCCAAGCCAATCAGCATCGCCGGGCCACCCAGCACGATCACCGCATCGCCCGGTTGCAGGCGGCGCTTCTCGACCAGTGCCTGATCAATTGCACCCAGGCCGCCGGCCAGCATGATCGGCTTGTCGTAGGCGCGCACCAGATGATCGGCTTCGGGGAACTCAAAACTGCGGAAATACCCGGTGAGATTGGGGCGGCCAAATTCGTTGTTGAACGCCGCCCACCAATCGGGCCTTCAAGCATGATTTCAAATGCGCTTGCCATGCGCGGGTTAAAAGCGCGCGGTTGGTCCCACGGCTGC
>JAUNTK010000172.1 GCA_030538735.1 Pseudomonadota bacterium | reverse complement strand
AGGTGGTGAACAAGGTGGGCGGGTAGTTCTTCGATGCATCAAACAGGTGATACGGCGAGAAGGTCTGGATGTAGGCCCACTCTTCGGGCTTGTCCGGGTCGCCGTATTCGGCCATCCACGAAGCGCCAGCCAGCAACTGGTTGTAGCGGCGCATATCAAGCAGCGGCACTTGGATCACCACCGCGCCGAACAGCTCTGGGTACTGGGTCAGCATATTGCCGGTCAACAGGCCGCCATTGCTGCCGCCCTGCACACCAAGCCGCTTGGGCTGGGTGATCTTGCGTGCGATCAGGTCTTCGGCGACGGCGGCGAAATCCTCATATGCCTTGTGCCGGTTTTCTTTCAGCGCGGCGCGATGCCAGCGCGGGCCGTACTCACCGCCGCCCCGGATATTGGCCACCACATACACGCCACCCTTCTCCAGCCAGCCCTTGCCGATGCCACCGGAATAACCCGGGGTCAGCGAGATTTCAAAACCGCCGTAACCATAGAGCAGGGTCGGGTTTTCGCCATCCAGCTTCATGCCCTTCTTGTGGACGATGAAGTACGGCACCTTGGTGCCATCCTTGCTGGTGGCGAAGTGTTGCTCAACCACTTGATTCGAGGCATCGAAGAAGGTCGGCATGGTCTTCAGCACGTCGGGCTGTTTGCCGATCTCGGCGATGGAAAGCGTGGTCGGCGTGGTGTAGCCGCTGACCGTCATCCACACCGCATCGGATTCATCACTATCCACCGCACCAACGCCAATCGTGCCGATGGCCGGCGCGCCGACAAAGGCGGAACGCTTCCAGCCATCCTTGCCCGGCGTCAGCACGGTCAGCTTGTTTTTGACGTCTTCCAGCACATTGATGACGACGTGGTTCTTGGTCCACGTCACGCCCGCCAGCGAGCTGCGTTGGTCGGGCTCAAACAACACGGTGATGTCGCGCTTGCCGGCCATGAAATCGTTGAAGTTGGCAACCAACAGCGAGCCGCCTTTGTAGGTCTTGCCGGCCACCGTCCAATCCTCGCGCGGGCGCAGCACCAGCCAATCGCGCACCACGTTCTTGTTGATCGAGTTGGGCACGTCGATCTTGCTGAGCTTGCCATCCTTGCCGCGTAGGTACAGCTCGTTGTTGTAGAAGGCGATGGTATTGCTGACAAAATCGCGCTCGTAGCCTGGGGTGTCGTCGTGCATTGCCGAGATGTACATATCGGTCGGCTTGCCTTCGTAAACCAACTCGGCGCTGGTCAGCGGCGTGCCGCGCTTCCACAAACGCGCCTGACGCGGATAGCCGGAGGTGGTCATCGTGCCATCGCCAAAATCGGTGAATACAAACACGTTGTTCTCATCGATCCAGCTCATCCCGCCCTTGGCTTCGGGGCGGAAGTAACCACCCTCAATAAACGTGCGGCTGGCCAGATCAAACTCACGGCTGACATTGGCATCGGCACCGCCGCGCGAAAGCGAAATCAAGCAGCGGGTGTAGGCCGGGCGCAGGCAGTTGGCACCGGCCCAGACCCAGTTCTCGCCCTCGGCTTTGTTGAGCGCATCGATATCAAGGATGACATCCCACTGCGGGTTGGGCTTCTTGTATTCGGCCAGCGTAGTGCGACGCCAAATGCCGCGCTCGTGCTGTTTGTCCTGCCAGAAGTTGTAGTAGTAATCGCCTTGCTTGTAGACACCGGGGATCTTGGCATCGGAATCAAGGATCGCCAGAATCTCCGATTCCAGCTTCTTGAACTCGGGCGTCGTGGCCAGTGCCGCCTCGCTTTTGGCATTGCGCTCGCGCACCCAGGCCAGCGCCTTCTCGCTTTCGACATCTTCCAGCCATTGATGCGGGTCGGCTTGGCTGGCGGTGGGCATGGCGGGTTCCTTGGCAGTTTGCGCGGTGGCGTGGGTGGCGGTGAAGCCAAGCGACAGGGCCAGCGCCCCAAGGACGACAGCAGGGCGATTCAAGATGGACATCGGCTCTCCAGAAAGGGGAATGCAGCCCCGCACGCTAGCACAGCCGGTCGCGGCAGCCCCGGCCCGAAAGTCATGCCGGGCGGTGTTGGCCGATGTGCTGCGACAAGGGCCGGTGCGGCTTGCGCAAGCGCGTCGGCCATACGGCGGGTACCAAGCCGCGCAGCAGGCCAAGCCCCAGCAACGAGGCCAGCGGCAGGCCGATCAACCAAAACGGCAGCGCACCCAACAGGGCACTTTCGCCACGCGCCGCCGGCAGCAAGGCAACGCTGGCAACGGCGGCGACCAGCACGAGGGCAAGGGCGATCTGCAGGCGGTCACGCGGGATCAAGGCAGGCAACATGGCAAAGCTCCGTGGGTGGGGAAGCCCAGCTTGCCCGCCTGCTGTCTCACCGATTGCGACTGGGGCAAAACCCGCTCATCGCGCCTTGATGGCAAGCGCCGCCGCCCGCCCCAGCCACGCCATCGGCAGGTAGGCCAGCAACAGATCCAAGGCGGAAAACCACAGCGGCGCAGGCAGCAACATCACATTGATCACCCCGCCCAACAGAAACAAGCCGGCCACGGTATACGCCGGCCAATAGCGCGAGGCCGGTGCGATCAGCGCGGCCACAAACACGCCGACCAAGGTGCCAAACGCATGGGCCAGAAACGGAAACACGAAGTGCTTTGCCTCGAACAGATGCATCGAGGCTTTCAGGCTGTCCATGCTGGTGACATCGACCCCGGCCGGCGGCGGGATCAGCCCGCCACCA
>JAUNTK010000046.1 GCA_030538735.1 Pseudomonadota bacterium | reverse complement strand
AGGCATGGTGACGACGCGAGCCAACAATCAGGCCGAGGATGGCTTAGCGTTAACCCGCAGAGCAATCGACTACGCAAAAGAATCTACACCCAACTATGGCCGCGCCCCCGAAGTCACCGTCACCGGCCACTCCCTCGGCGGCGCTTTGGCCCAGATCAGCGCCCATCATTACGATCTGCGTGGCGAAACCTTCAACGCCTATGGCGCTGCCAGCTTGAACCGGCGCATCCCGGAGGGTGGCGGCCGGGTGATGAATCACGTAATGGCATCCGATGTGGTATCAGCCGGTTCGCCGCATTACGGCCAAGTCAGTATCTATGCCAAGCCGGAAGAAATCAGCCGCTTGCAGCGCTTTGGGTTCAACAACGACAACGGCGGCTTGCGTGATGCCATGGGCCGCAGTGCCACGGGCGCGGCCGCGCGCTCGCTTTCGGCGCACAGCATGCATTTGTTTACCGACAAAGATGCCAACGGTAAGCCCGATGTCTCGGTATTACACGACCCAGCGGCCCGACAATTGGCCGATGACAATGCCGCGATGATTGGCAAGTATCGTGGCGATGTGCAGGCCACGCGGCGGGTGCTTTCCTTCGGGCTTGGCGGGCCGTACACCAATGCGCACGATGCACTGGACGCCATCCGCGGGCCGGCACCGGCCGGAGAGCCCGGCAGGCAGGAATCACTGCGCCGCGGACGCGCGCCGGGGGCGCCTGACGTCAGCCCCCACACCGACCCGTTCATCAGCAACGACGAGGCCGAGAAGGTTCGGCGTATCCTGAAGCACGGCTATCCGGGCGCGCGTGGTTCGGCCAGCCAGAAGCAGGCATCGCTGGAACAGGACCCCAACGCCTACCTCGACCGCATGCTCGCAGCAGCGCACAATGGCGACGATCAGGGCTTCCGGGCAATGACCCAATCCGCCGCCCTATCCGGCAGCGCCATACAGATGCGACAAGAGGCCGTTGCCTCCGTTGATCGTCAAGAGCAGGAGCAGCAAACCGCACAGCTCGCGCTGCAAGCCCAGCAGCAACAAGAGCAACAACAGGCAATGCAAGCCCCGCGCATGCGCCTCTGACGCTACATAAGGGATACCAGGCAATGGATGAGGCACAACTCGGCAGCTTGATCGGCAAGACCGCTGCACTGATGGAGCAATTCGAGCGCCGCTGCGAACATCTGGAGCAAAACCAGCAGGTCATCACGCAGCGTCTGGCTGCCTTGGCCGAACATATCCCTGGCATCGTCAGGCAATCCACCGACAACCATCTGCGCGGGATATCCAGCGATGTTACTGGTGCTGCCCGCGATGGGCTGAAAGGCGTGGTCAATGGTTACGAGCAAAGCCTCAGCCAATCGGGCAGCGTGATCAAACAGCAAGCAAGCTCATTGCAAGGCGATCTCAAGCGGCTGGAGCGCTTGCATCACCACTTGGCATGGAAAATGGCCGGGTTGCTGATCGGCACATTACTGCTGCTGGTGGGCGGCGCGGTTTATCTATCGATGCACTACCGCAATATCATCGAGCAAAACCAACTATCAGCCGAATTGCTGCAAGCCTACAATCGCGCCGATGTCACCCTGTGCAGCAAACAGCTGTGCGCCAACATCGATACCGATGCCAAGCCTTACGCCAGCGGTGACAAGCAATACCAGATTGTCAAGCCGCGTAAATAAGCGGATGCAACAAAACAACCCTTACTCAATCGGCGCATCATCCAGATAGGTGTAGCCGGTCAGGCCGTTTTCCAGCGCTTCGTTGAAACGCTCGGCCTCGGATTTGCTTAGATCCGCCGCACCAACACGGGCGCGGTAGGCGCGGCGCAGGTCGTCAAGTTTGTAGCCGACGTAATCCAGCATCACATCGGTGGTATCGCCGCGGCGCTGCTGGGTGACGCGGCAGCCCTCGCCGTCAATCTTTACTTCGATGGCATCGGTATCGCCAAACAGGTTGTGGATATCGCCCAAAATTTCCTGATAGGCGCCGACCAAGAAGAAGCCCAGCCGGTAGCTTTCGCCTTTGCGCAGTTCGTGCAGCGGCAGCGAAGAATCGAGGTCTTCGTTCTCCACGTAGACATCGATCTTGCCATCGGAATCACAGGTCAAGTCAGCGATGATGCCGCGCCGGGTCGGCGCTTCGTCGAGGCGTTCAATCGGCACGATCGGGAAGACTTGATCGATCGCCCACACATCCGGCATCGATTCAAACACGCTGAAATTGACGAAGTATTTATCCACCAGCCGCTCGTTCAATTCGTCCAGCAAATCGCGGTGGCTTTTTTCATCGTAGGTCAGCCGGTCGCGCACTTTATGGGCGATGGCGTAGAACAGGTCATCGATGCGCGCGCGCTGCACCAAGTCGATTTGGCCAAGCGTGTACAGCGCCAAGCCTTCCGAATGCGCTTGCGCGGCCTCGTGGAAGACTTCCACCGCCGGGCGCTCGTGCATCTCGTCATGCAGCTCACGCAGATGCCGCACCGGCAGCGATTCGTCATCGTTGTGCGGCGGCACCCGGCCTTCCGGTGCTTGCTCCACTTCAGAGACATTCGCCACCAGCACCGCATGGTGCGCGGTCATCGCGCGGCCGCATTCGGTGATGATGCGCGGCGGCGGCAGTTCGTTTTGCTGGCAGGCCTCGGCCAGCGGCTGCACGATGCTGTTGGCGTAATGGGCGATGTTGTAGTTGACCGAGTTGTACGAACGCGAGCGGGTGCCTTCGTAATCGATGCCCAAGCCGCCGCCGACATCCACATGACTGATCTTGGCACCGAGCTTGGATAGCTCGACGAAATAGCGCGTCGCCTCGCGCATGCCATTGGCGATATCGCGCACATTGGAAATCTGGCTGCCCATGTGGAAGTGCAACAGTTGCAGACAATCGCCCATGCCGCTATCGCGCAGCGCTTTCCACAAATCCAGCACCTGGCGCGGGTTGAGGCCGAACTTGGCCTTGTCGCCACCGCTGTTCTGCCATTTGCCGGCACCCATCGATGCCAAGCGCATACGCACGCCGATGCCCGGCTTGACGCCCAGCGCCGCCGCCTCTTCCAGCACGATGCGCAGCTCGGAGGGCTTCTCCACCACGATGAAGGTTTCCAGCCCAAGCTTGCGGCCGATCAGCGCCAAGCGGATGTATTCGCGGTCTTTGTAGCCATTGCAGACAATCAAGCCGCCGTTGCGCGAGAGCGCCAACACCGCCATCAGCTCCGGCTTGCTGCCGGCCTCCAAGCCAAAGCCTTCGCCATGATGCGCGGCCAGCGTGCCCGCCACCCCGGCGTGCTGATTCACTTTGATCGGGTACACCGCCGTGTAGCCGCCTTGGTACTCCCACTCATCCTGCGCCTTGGCGAAGGCGGCCTGCAGTTTGCCAAGGCGGTCACCCAGAATATCGGGGAAGCGCACCAGCATCGGCAGATTCGCCCCCGCCGCCATCGCCCGGTCAACCGCCTCGGCCAGCGCGATCCTCGGCCCGGCCTTGCCCTTGGGCGCGACCACGATGCGGCCATCATCACCCACATCAAAATAGCCATCGGCCCAATGCGGGATGGAATAGGTCTTGCGGGCGAGTTCGATGGGCCACGCGCTCATGGGCGGAATCCGGGTTTGGGGCCGCCATCTTACTGAACGCAGCTTGCTGGCTGGATACAAAAATGATGAATGCGCGCATCGGCGCACGGCACGGCGTGTACGGGTGACATCGACAAAGCGGCTGCCAACGCGCGACGGATGGCAACAACCCTCCGCTACAATCGCGGCTCCTTATCGATCACGCCAGCGCCCCCATGTCCGCACCTTCTTGGCACCACGAACAATTCGACCCGACCGGCTCCTCGATCGGCTTCCGCATCACCGGCAAGCTGGATGAAGTGCAATCGCCCTTCCAGAAGATCGAGATCTACCAATCGACCGACTGGGGCAATCTGATGTTGATCGACGGCGCGATGATGTTGACCGCGCGCGACAACTTTCTCTATCACGAGATGATCGCGCACCCGGTGCTGTTCACCCACCCCAACCCGAAGCGCGTCGTCATCATCGGCGGTGGCGATTGCGGCACCTTGCGCGAAGTGCTGAAACACCCCGGCGTGGAAAGCGTGACCCAATGCGATATCGATGAGCAAGTCACCCGCATGGCGGAAAAGTATTTCCCCGAATTGTGCGCATCCAACCACGACCCACGCGCCGAGATCATGTTTGATGATGGCTTGGCCTATATGAAGAATTGCCCGGCGGGCAGCGTCGATATCGTGATCGTCGATTCCACCGACCCGGTCGGCCCGGCCGAAGGCCTGTTCAACGCCGCCTTCTTTGCCGATTGCGCACGGGCGTTGAAGGACGATGGCATCTTGGTGCAGCAAAGCGAATCGCCGCTGATGCTGCTGGATTTGATCAAGGAAATGCGCGTCGAAATGGGCAAGGCCGGCTTCCACGCCTTCCAGACCCTGCCCTTCCCGCAACCTTGCTACCCGACCGGCTGGTGGAGCGTGACGATGGCGAAGAAAAACGCTGGCGCCGGTTTCGGCTTCCGCACTGCCGATGCCGGCAACAAAGCCTTCGATACTGATTACTACAGCGCCGACATCCACGCCGGCGCGCAAACATTGCCGCCCTTCGTGGCGCGCGCGCTGCAGGGCTAAGCGGGGCTGGGCCAACACAGGAAAGCGTTGAACACCCCGCTTGAACCCCGACCCCGGCGCAAGCCGGGCCGGTGTCTTTGTCTTGCAATCGTTTGGCACGTCGATGGGTTCCGGCTTTCGCCGCAATGACGGGGTTGGCGCTTCGCTAAAGTTGCGACGCCACTGGCCGTTACGGCGGCCATGACTCGACCCTCTGAAAACGCGGTGAGCATCGCGGAGCCGACATGACTTGTCGCCGTTCCCCGTTGCCGCTGGTGCTTGCTGTCAGCATCTGGCTGGCGGCAGGCAGCATCGCGGCGGCGGCACCGGCCACGCCGCGCCCGGCTGGCAACAGTGCAGCAAGCGCCGCTGAATCGTTCGATGACCTGCTGGGCCGGATCATTGGCAGCAAACAGCCGCGCATCGGTGAAAGCGAGGTGCCGGCGGCCTTGCAGCAACTACGCAAGTTGATCCCGCCCAGTGACGAGGCAAGAAAACTGCGGGCCGAAAGCATCGCCTGCAATGATCACGCATGGTACGACCAGCCCTCCGATCAACTCTCACGCACCCTCGATGATCTGCATCAACGCGCGGTGGCGATGCATGACAAGCCAGCCGAGTTTCATGTGTTCAAATGCCGCGCGCAGCTCCTGGGATTTCTCGACCAAAACGAGCAAGCCCTGCATGCCGCCGACCGCGCCATCGTGCTTGCCGGGGAGCTGGATGACCCGGCGCTGCAGGCCATCGCGCATTTTCATCGCGGCGGCCTGTATTCGCTGAACCTGCAACAAGCGGCGGCGCTGATCGATCTGGAAAAGGCCGACGAGTTGATCAAGGCCGCCGGCTGGCGCGAGATCCCGTTCGATTTCCAGCTGGAAACGATGGTGGCCTATCGCCGCATGGGCATGCACGACAAGGCCGTTTCGCTGGCCAACCATTTCCGTGCGCAGGCCCGCGGCCAGAACGGCGGGTATCGAAGGATCATCCATGGCGTGCAAGTCGCCTACGCCTACTCGGATGCGGGCATGCCGGAGGATGCCTGGCGCGAGTTGGAGTCGATTGCCTCGCCGTATAGTTCCGAACTGGCCGCCTACGACCGCACCTATCTGTTTGCCGCCCGCTCGCATGTGCTGGTGGCGCTCAAACGCTACGACGATGCCACCCGCGAAGTGCTGGAATTCGAGCGCGCCGGTTTTGCCGATAGTTATCCGATCGATCATGCCTTGCTGCTGACCACGCGCGGCAAGGCCTACACCGCGCAAGGCCGAAAGATGCTGGCGCTGGATGACTACAACCACGCCGAGCAACTTTTGGCCAGCAATGCCAACCCGCGTTATCTGTGGCCGATCTATATCGGCCGCGCCCATGTCCGCGCCGCACTTGGCCAATCAGAGGCCGCGCTCAAGGATTACGCGCGCGGTGCCGAGCTGCAAATGCAGTTGCAGAAAAACATGGGTACCGAGCAGGAATCCCTGCGCGAAATGCAGCGCCAGGTAGATGCCCGCGAGCAGGAGAACGCATCGCTGCGCCGGGAAAAATCCGCACGCAGTGCCGAGCTGCAAGCCCTGAAGCGCGCGCGCCGCTGGCAGATCACCGCCATCGTGGCGGCCTCGCTGACCATCGTGTTGCTGGCCCTGCTTTCGATCCAGCAATTCCGCCGCAGCCGCATCCTGCGCCGCCGCGCCGAAACCGACAGCCTGACCGGGGCCGCCAGCCGCGCCAGCGTGATGGATCATGGCAAACGGATAATCGCCCGCGACCACAAGGCAAGCCAACCCACCGCGTTGATCGCCTTCGACATCGACCACTTCAAGGCCATCAATGATCAGTATGGCCACCCGCGTGGGGATGAGGTACTGCGCGCCGTGGTGGGCAGCGCCAAACAACATTTGCGCGGCAGTGATGTGATCGGCCGCATCGGCGGCGAAGAGTTCCTGATCGCCTGTGCCAATACATCGCCAGGACATGCCGCACAGATTGCCGAGCGCATACGCGCCAGCCTGCATGATCTGCACTGGCCGGAGGTGCCTGCGCTTGAGGTCACTGCAAGTTTTGGCATAGCAAAGGTGAGCCACGATGAAAGCAGCCCAGAACCCGCCATCGAGCGCGCGGATCAGGCGCTGTACCGGGCAAAGCACAGTGGCCGCGACCGGGTAGAGGTGCAACAGGGATGAAGCGCTGGTGGCGTCTGCCGCGCATCATTGTGCTGGCCGCGGCATTGGGCTGCGCCGGCATGTCCAGCGCTCAGCCGATGGCCACCGAATCCGCCAACGCTGCGGCATTCGACCAACTGTTCGGGCGCTTGGTCGGCAGCCACCCGCCCCGCATCGAAGTGCCCGATGGGGCCGCCGTAATCGCCGAGTTGGAACGCCTGCTGCCGCCGGGCGACAGCGTGCGCGCACTACGCCTGCAAGCAAGCCTATGCAGCCAACCCACCTTCTACGACCTGCCACCCGCATCGACGCTGGCATCCCTGCAGCAAGCGAGGAAAACTGCCAGAGACATCGGCGATCAAGAGGCGGAGTTCCATGCCGTCCGTTGCGAGGCCGCCTTGCAGATCTTCATCGATCACCCGCGCGAGGGCCTGCACGCCAACGATATCGCCATCAGCATCGCGCAATCCTTGGGGGATCAGCGTCTGCTTGCACTCGCCTATTTTTGGCGTGGCAGCAACCACTCGACCACGGGCCAACAGGCCGCTGCCCTGTCTGACATGGAAACCGCAGCACGCTTATTCAACGAGGCCGGGGTAGCCGACACGCCCCCCGAATTGCTGATGGAAACCATGTCCGCGTACCGACGGATGGGGATGCATGAAAAGGCCAGCCAACTGGCCGAAAGCTATCGACAGATGGCGCTGGGGCCAGATGGCCAATACCGTATCGCCTTGGCCGGCGTGCGGGTCGCCTTCGTGCATCTGGATGCCGGCGACCCGCAACAGGCCTGGCAAGAGTTGCGGTCAGTGCCGGCCCCGGATGATCCGCGTCTCACGGTATTCGATCGCGTCAGCCTGCGGGTGATCCGAGCGCATGTCCTCATGGCGCTCGACCGGCCAAGACAGGCCATCGCTGAAGCCACGGCGTTCGAGCGCGCCGGATTTGATCGGGATTTCCCCATCGATCATGCCTTGATCCTGACCGCGCGCGCCCATGCCTACGCGGCGCTCGGCCAATACGACAACGCGCTGGCCGATTACAACCGCGCGCAACAACAACTGCCGGACGAGGGCAATCCGCGCTACATGGCACCGATCCATATCGGCCGCGCCCATGCCCGTGCGGCGCTGGGTCAGGCGCAGGCGGCGTTGCTTGATTACGCGCGCGGCACGGAGATGCAGATGACCATACAGGCCAATCTGGGTACCGAACGCGAAGCCTTGCGCGAAATGGAACAAAAAATGGCCGCGCGTGAAAGCGAAAATGCCACGCTGCGCCGCGAACAGAATGCGCGCGACATGCAGTTGCAGGCGATGGAGCACGAGCGGCACTGGCAGATCGCCGCCATCGGCATCAGCGCCTTGCCGATTTTTTTGCTGGGCTTCATCGCCATCCAACAGTATCGGCGCGGGCTATCGTTTCGCCGCCGCGCCGATACCGATGCGCTGACCGGCGCGCACAGCCGGGCCGGGATTCAGGGCAGGCTGGACGCGGCGATCAGGCGCAACAAGCACGCGGGCGGCAGCATCGCGCTTGTCGCTATCGATATCGACCATTTCAAATCGATCAATGACCGCTACGGTCACCCGCAGGGCGACGATGTTTTGCGCGAGGTCGTTGCCTGTGCGCGCGCATCGCTGCGCAGCAGCGACGCACTTGGCCGCATCGGTGGCGAAGAATTTCTGATCGTCTGCGCCGGCACCGCGATCAACGATGCCGAACGCATCGCCGAGCGCATCCGTTGCGGCCTGCACGGTTTGAGTTGGCCTGCGCACCCCGAACTCAAGATCAGCGCCAGCTTTGGTGTCACCACGCTTGACAAGGCCGATAACTCGGCCGAATCCGTGATCGCACGCGCCGATCGCGCCCTGTACCGGGCGAAGCAAAACGGCCGCGACCGGGTGGAAAGCGCCGACGATTGAACCTGCGCTGCGCTCGGTCAGGGCCGCACTTCAGGGCCGGCACAGTCCTTGCCACCGATGCAGCGGGGCTCATCCAGCGCGCGCCTGATGCCATCGCCTTCGATGACCGGCCAGCGCGGCTCCTGCAGCTCGATCCTGCCTTCGCGCAGCGCCTGCTCAAAACGCACACGCGCGCTCTCCGACTCGCCAAAGCCGAACCGGCCGACCCGCCGCCAGCCATCGTGTTCGCCGGCATACAGCTGGCAATTGCGTCCCCAGCGTTCGCCGCCCAGATTGCACAACAAATGATCCGCGCGGCCATCCTGATCAAAATCACGCACGATCAGCACGCAATCGGCATCGGCCTGCAGGCACTCCGGCTGCTCAAATCCGGGCTTGGTGATTTGCACCCACCACGCAGCCTGCGGCTGTGCGCTGCCCGGTGCCAGTGCGATACGTGCCTGCAGTTGCGCGACATCGCGGATCGCACTGCTGCGCAATTGCTCGGTGCTGCGCCACTGCCTGCGCTGCTGGCGTTGCAAAGCCTGCTCGATACGCTCGGCGACGCGCGGGCTGGCACTTGCCGCGTCGCTTTCGGCCAAGCCACGCAGGGCGCGATAGCCTTGGCGTCCGCTATCGAAACGCAGGTGATCGACATCAAAATGGTTGGCATCGATCCGGCCATCCTGCAGGCGCGCAATCTGGCTTGCGGCACTGATCCGGTGTGGATCGATCAACGGTGAATTGACCAGCACCGCGACCAGCATCGCCGCCAGCGAGACCACCACATTGACCGGCTTCAAGCCGGCAAGCCAGCCGCGCCGTGAGCGCAGCACTGCCCACGCATAACCGAAGGCATGTACCGCCAGGATCAGCGCCACGATCACCCCGGCCAGCCGATCCTGTGTCCAGCCGTATTGGCCGATGCGCAGCGCCATCGCATACAGCGCAAGCGCGGCAAATACCGGCAGCACCAGCAGGCCGGCATCGACCAAGCGCCGCAGCCACATCGGATACGGCATCGCCTCATCGCCATCCTGATACACCGCGTTGGTGAACAACACCATCACCGCCACCAACGACATCAGAATGCTGGCCGCCGAGCGCGTCTCCCACAACGGTTGCAGGCCGGTAAACGGCAGGCTGATCACGAACAGCACCGCGATCAACGCGATCAACGGCAGCAGGCCGGTGAAGATCGCAAACAGGATGCGCCGCGCCACCTGCACCGGCTTGTGCTGGGTGCGGCCGATCAGGATGCCAAGGCCAACCATCAGGCCGGTTGCCAGATAGATGAAGGCATCATCGCTAAACAGCTCTTTGAAGAACTCGATGCCGATCAGCATGAACAACTCGCCCCACAGCGCCAACACCAGCCAGCAAATGCCGGTGAACACGGTGGTGAGGATCAGGGTCAGCGCGTTTTGCCAGGCAAACTCGAACAGATCCGGATAGCGGGCATTCCAACGGCCATACCGGAGTGCCGCCTGCAGATACGGCAGGGCAACAAACAAGGCTGCCGCCATCGACAAGCCAAACGGCCACAGCACTTTCCCGGCCTCGATGCCCAGCCCGCCGGTTGCGCTCCATGCCGCCCACAGCGACACCGCGATGAACACCAGCGTCACGCCCACACCCTGCAGCCAGAAGCGGCGCTCGGCCAAATCGCGCACCGACAGCATCAATACGCTCGGCACCGACAGCACCAGCGTGTACCAATACACGCAGCCATGCAGTTCGTTGAAGGGCCACCATTGCTGCTCTTGCCCGGTTTTCGCCAGATACAGCAGAAGCCCCTGCAACATCGCCATAAACACGATGAAGTGCTTGACCGGGCTTGGCAGGGAATCAGTCCTTGGTGACGGCGCGGGCGTGTTCATGGGTTGGTCTCAACCTCTGTTTATGCTTTGCGGGCGCGGAATGCGGATTCGGCACTTGGCAGCCCCATGAACAGGCGCTCAGAGTGCGTCGCCATCGAGTTCGCCGGTACGGATGCGCACCGCGCGCTCCAGATCCCAAACAAAAATCTTGCCATCACCAATCTTGCCAGTGCCGGCCGATTGCAAGATCGCCTCCACCACCACATCCACCTGATCATCGGTGGCAGCCACTTCCAGCTTCAGCTTGGGCAAGAAATCCACCACGTATTCGGCACCGCGATACAGCTCGGTGTGACCCTTCTGGCGGCCAAAGCCCTTGACCTCGGTCACCGTGATGCCGGTGACGCCGGCCTCGGCCAATGCCTCGCGCACATCGTCGAGCTTGAACGGCTTGATGACCGCCATGACCATTTTCATTGCATCACTCCTGCGCTTGATTGCGCCACTTTAATTCATTGCATGGCCACTGCTGCTAGGATTTCCCCGACCCTATTTTCCGGCTTGCGCCGATGTCGCCACCCCCCGCGTTGCGCCATCGTCAATGCACGCCCATCGCGCAGGAGCGCACATCATGATCGACCTTGCCCAACTCGATGATCTCGCCCGCCGCCTCGGTGGCCTGCTGCCGCCCTCGCTGCGCGAAGGCCGCGAAGAACTGCAGGAAAACTTCAAATCCGTGCTGCAGGCGGGCCTCAGCCGGCTTGATTTGGTCACCCGCGAAGAGTTTGAAGTGCAGCGCGCGGTATTGCTGAAAACCCGCGAAAAACTCGAAGCGCTGCAGCGCAGCGTGGCCGAGTTGGAAGCCGAGCGCAGCGCCGGCCACCCCGGTGTCACACCGCCCCACTAAACCGCCACGCGATGCGTGCAGCACGCATCACCAAGCTGGAGCCAACCACATGGGACTGGCACGGGTAATCAGCCGGGCGCGGGTGGGTGTGTCCGCGCCGCAGGTGACAGTTGAAGTGCATTGCGGCGGCGGCCTGCCGTCGATGTCGATCGTCGGCCTGCCCGAAGCCGCCGTGCGCGAGGCGCGTGACCGGGTGCGCGCGGCAATCATCAATGCGCAACTGGAGTTCCCGGCCGGGCGCATCACCGTCAATCTGGCCCCGGCCGATCTGCGCAAGGATGGCGGTGGCTTTGATCTACCGATCGCGCTGGGCATTCTCGCCGCCAGCGAGCAACTGCCGCAGGATGCCCTTGCGCAAGCCGAATTTCTTGGCGAACTGGGCCTGACCGGCGAGCTGCGCGCGGTGGGTGGCATCCTGCCCGCCACACTGGCCGCCGCCGAGGCGGGTCGGCAATTGGTTCTGCCAGCCGCCAACAGCCATGAAGCCGCACTTGCCCGCCATGCCGATGCGCGCACGGCACGCAGCCTGCTGGAAGTCTGTGCCGCGCTGCGCGGGCAAAAGAACTTGCCCGGCGCACGCGCTGCCGAGCAGATCATGACCAGCACCCCGGATTTGGCCGATGTGCGCGGGCAAACCCAAGCGCGCCGCGCGCTGGAAATCGCCGCCGCTGGGCAACACCATCTGTTGTTCAGTGGCAGCCCGGGCTGCGGCAAGACTCTACTGGCCTCGCGCCTGCCCGGCATCCTGCCGGAACTAAGCGAAACCGAAGCCTTGCAAAGCGCCGCCGTACACTCGGTTTCCGGGCAGGGGCTGGATGCAGCGCGCTGGCGACAACGCCCGTTCCGCGCCCCCCATCACACCGCCAGCCCGGTCGCACTGGCCGGTGGCGGCAGCTCGCCACGGCCGGGCGAAATCTCGCTGGCGCATCAGGGGGTGTTGTTTCTGGATGAGCTACCGGAGTGGAGCCGCGCCGCGCTGGAAGTGCTGCGCCAACCGTTGGAATCGGGCACGGTCACGGTCTCGCGGGCGGCGCGCCAATGCGATTTCCCGGCACGCTTTCAACTGGTCGCGGCGATGAACCCCTGCCCCTGCGGCTGGGCCGGCGATGCCAGCGGGCGCTGCCGTTGCTCATCCGAGGCCATCGCCCGTTACCGTGGCCGTATTTCGGGCCCGTTGCTGGATCGCATCGACTTGCATGTCAGCGTGCCGCGCCTGCCGCCCTCCGCGCTGGCCGCCGATAGCCCGGATGGCGAGGCCAGTGCCGATGTGCGCGCCCGCGTCATCGCCGCACGCGAGCGCCAGCTGCACCGCAGCGGCAAGGCCAACGCCCTGCTCGAACCCGCCGAACTGGCTCGCCATGCCCGGCTTGCGGCAGACGATCAAGCCTTGCTCGAACACGCCGTCGAGCGCATGCAGCTATCCGCCCGCAGCATCCATCGCATCCTGCGTGTGGCACGCACCATCGCCGATCTTGCCCATGCCGATCACATCGGCACCGCGCATCTTGCCGAGGCGATTGGCTACCGCAATTCGGCCTTGGTTTCCTGATCGGCCGCACCGCCTGGCAAGGCTTTGTAACCGGCGCTTGATTGGGCGGCCAAGGGTCACGGCATGCTGTTACATTTCCAGCATCGCCTCTTCGTTTTCATTTTTGCTTGGACGTCCTCCACCACATCGATCTCAAACTGCTGTTCGGCGCGTTGCTGGTGCTGGCCGGCATTGCTTCGTCGCTATTGGCGCGCCGCTTTGGTGCGCCCTTGCTGCTGGTGTTTTTGGTGCTGGGGCTGTTATTAGGCGTGGAAGGCCCGGGCGGCATCGACTACGACGATGCCCAGTTCACCTATCTGGCCGGCTCACTGGCTCTGGCGCTGATCTTGTTTGAAGGCGGTCTGCAGACGCGCGCCTCGCATGTGCGCGGCATCGTGCTGCCCTCGTTGTTGCTGGCCACCGTCGGCGTGTTGATCACGGCGTTGCTGACCGGGGTGGCCGCCTATTTTTTGCTCGATCTGGAACCCCTGCCGGCGCTGCTGCTGGGCACGGTGATTGCCTCCACCGATGCGGCGGCGGTGTTCTTCCTGATCCGCGCTGGCGGCCTGCATCTGGAGCGCCGCACCGGCCGGACGTTGGAGCTGGAATCCGGTGCCAACGACCCAGTCGCGGTATTCCTCACCATCGCCATCACCGGCTGGCTGGCCGGCAAGGGCGCAACCGCGGCGGAAATGGCCCTGCAGATCGCCTTGGCGATCAGCTACGGGGTGGCGCTGGGCTATCTTGGCGGCCGCCTGATCGTGTGGTTGCTCAACCGCTACAACCTGCCCTCCGGGCTGCACCCGTGGATGGCGATGGCGGGCGCGGTCAGTGTGTTTGCCACCACCAACTATCTTGGCGGCAGCGGTTTTCTGGCGGTGTATCTGGCCGGTATCGTGGTGGCCAACCGGCCAGTGCGCGCCCGTCACGAGGTGATGTCGGTGCAGGATGCGGTGACCTGGTTCGCGCAGCTGGTGATGTTTCTGCTGCTTGGCTTGCTGGCCACGCCCAGTCTTTTGCTCGATGTGCTGTGGCCTGCGCTGGGCGTCGCCGCCTTCTTGATGTTCATCGGCCGACCACTGGCAGTCGCCCTGTGCCTGCTGCCGTTTCGTTATCGGCCGGGCGAGATCGGCTTCATCGCCTGGGTGGGCCTGCGCGGCGCGGTCGGCATCTTCCTTGCCTCGATCCCGCTCTTGGCGCAACTGCCCAATGCCTGGCTGTACTTCAATGTCGCTTTCGTCGTGGTGCTGACCTCACTGTTGGTGCAGGGCTGGACCTTGACCCGCGCCGCCCACTGGTTTGATGTCGCCGTGCCGCGCAGCGACCCGGACAACCGCCGGATGCAGCTCGACCTGCCCGGCCAGCTTGATTACGACCTGCTGGGCTATCGCGTCCCGGCCGGCAGCAAGGCGCTGGATGCCGCCAACTGGCCGCTCAATGTGCGTTTGATGATGGCGGTGCGCGCTGGCCGGGTGCTGACCGCCGCCGAGGCCGGCGCATTGCAGGTGGATGACTACGCCTATCTGTTGACGCCGACGGGCTCGGCACGGCGCATCGATTGGCTGTTTATCGGCCGCGAAGGTGACGGCGCGGAGCACGCCAGCTTTGGCAGCTTCACCCTGCCCGGCGATGTCGCGCTGGGCGAGTTGGCCAAATTCTATGGGCTGCGCATCCCCAAACGGTTCTCTGGCCGTACCGCCGCCGAGTTGTTTGATGAGCGTTTCGATGAATCCCCGCAGATCGGCGACCGCCTCGCCCTTGGCCCGGCCACGTTGATCGTGCGCACGCTGAAAAACGAGCGCGTGCTGCAGGTTGGGCTGGAGTTTGTCAGCCTTGGCGAACGCCTGATCGCCGGCGACAAGGATGGTGACAGCGCCCGCTGATTGCACGCTGTTCAACGCTTGGCAGGCCACACCTTGTGCAGCGGATCAAACTCGGCATGGCGCATTTGATCGGCGCGCCAGCCAAAGCCGCATACCGCCAGCACGCCATGCTGCAAGGGATCCAGATCCAGCCACTGCTCCCAATCCGCCTCGTTGATCGCGGCGGTGATGAAAGCGCCCAGCCCGACTTCGGTGGCGGCCAGATACAGGGTTTGCGAGAGATGCCCGCATTCCAACGCCAACACCCGGCTGGCCTTGGCATGACGCCGGTATTTCCAGAATGTGCGCTCGAAACGCGCCACCATCACCACCAATACATGCGCATCGGCAAACCAATCCTGCCCGGCCAAGCCGCGCAAAAGTGCATCAGGTTCCGGCAATGGCGCGGCCACCTGCAGTGCGTGATCAGCCGCCAGATAGTGATAAATGCCGGGGGCGATGCCCTCGACATGCTGCACCAATAGATAGGCTTCGAGCGGATGCAGACCACCGCCGGATGGGCTGGTCTTCTTGACGAAACGCATGCCCGGCACCGCCTCGACCGTGGCCTGAACGGCGAATACGCGCTGCAGCAATCGTGCAAATTCCGCCATCGGCAAATCACGCGCGCGATCGAAATTGCGGCAGGTGCTGCGTCGGGCAAGCAACGCATCAAAATCATTGCCATCAACCGGCGGCAAGGCCAGCACCTCGGCACTTGTCACCGCCGCCATGGTTTCCGGCGGCGGCGCACCGTGGGCTGCCATGATTTGCTCGGCGGTCTCAAGCTTGTGCTGGCGCATGTCGGCCAGCGAATCAACATCCTGCCAGCGGGAAAACACCTGCTGGATCGCCGCCAATGGATGCCAGTGCATTGCACGCAAAGTTTGGTCGCGCTCGCGCCAATGCCGATGGCGCGGGTCGTCGCTGAGCAGCAAGCCGGCCGCAAGCAACTCATCGCAGGCTGCGCGCGCATCGGCAGGCAAGGCATCGATACTGCTTGGCCAGTGCGGCGATAGCCGGCCAAGCAGGCGTAATTGGTCGAGATTGACCTGCCGCACCTCGCCCACATGCGGCGCATACACCCGCCAGTGGAATGCACTGCACAGGCCATCGCCACCGGCCAGCAATGACTCCAGCGAGAACGTCACATCCTGCTCCGGCAGGATCGCCAATACGCTGCACCGTTGAATTTTCACCGCCACCTCGCCATTGCACTTGTCAGGGCTCGATCACCGGGTCTAGAGTGGCCGGGCCTTCCACCGCAATGGGATCGTAACGTGAACAACGCAGACAAGATGAGCGATGCACAAGTGAGCGAGCTGCTGTCCAGGCTGGGTCAGGATGACGATTACCGCCAGCTGTTCCGCGACGATCCGCAACAGGCCTTGGCCGAGATCGGTTTTGCCGGCGGTGTTCCCATTTGCCTGCAGGTTGATCAATTGGCGTCGAAAGAGGCGATCAACGCCAGCCGCGACATCCTGCAATCGGAGCTGACCGGGACGGGCGCGCATCGCGTGTTGTTCCGCATCGATGCCGGGAAGCTGGCTTGATCGATTGATCGATCAGCGCTTCTACTCAACGCGTCTACTCAGCGCTTCTCGCCGCCGGCAACCAAGGCCACTGACGGCCATGCCTGCTGGAACCGCATCCGGGCAGCGGCGGCGGCGGATGGATCGCTGGCGTCAAGCAGTTCCGCTTCACTCTTGATCGCCAGAATGCTGTCGATGATCGCCAGCGCCTGCGTGCTGGCATAGGCGCCACTTTCCATCCATGCGCGGCCACGGTTGGCCTGCAACCAGCGCGCCTCGGCCAATGCACGCTGATCATCACCCCGCATCCGGGCGGCCTCCAGCAGCAATACATGGGTTTGATAACGCTCAGCACCTTGGGTGTCGTGCGAAAGCAGGGCCATGACACCGGCCGCATCGCCCAGCGCCAGCCGGCGTCGGCCTTCGAGCAAGGCCGCCATCTCCTCGACCTGATCGTAGCGGCGCAGCTGCGGGTACATCGCCAGCGCTTCGATCGAAGGCCCAAGCAAGCGGGTATCGCCGATGCGCGCGGCAAGCTCGGCGGAGAGTGAAATATCCGCCGCCAGATCCAGCGCCATCGCGCAGCACTCGCTGCGCAGCCGTTGCAGGGCATCGGCATTGACCTTGTGTGCCAGATGCAAGGCGGCCTCGCGCTGGCCCATCTGCGATTCGGCACTGGCCGCGACCAGCCATGCCGAGCGCCGCATGATGCCCGCGCTGGAATCGTCGGCGTCGGCGAATTTATCGGCCTGCGCCCGCGCCTTGGCCCAATCTGCCCGCGCCAAGGCCAACAAGGCGTGTTCCATCGCATCGGCATCGGATTCGTTCTGCAAACGCGCGGCCATCGCGTAATTGCCGCGCGCCGCCGCCACCCGCGCCTTGTACGCCATCGCATTGCCAAGCCCCAGTGAATACGCTTTGGCCAGGCTGGTATCGGCCTCGTTCCAGTGCTGCAAGCCCAGTTGGCTTTTGCCGATTTCCAGATGGATGCGCGCCAGCATCGGATTGTGCGGGTTGATCGCCGCCTGCATCATGCTGATCGCCTCGGCAAACCGATTGCGTTCGCGCAGCTCGCCCGCGGCATTGACCATGCCGGGGGTGTAATCGGGATACATCTCGGCCAGCAGCCTCCATTTCTCCAGCGCCATGCCCGGGTCATCAAACGAGCTGACAACACCATCGAGATACATCCGCTCACGGTTGGGCATCCGATCGGCCAGCGCCTGCGCCTTGTGCAGGGATTGCAGGCCATGCCCGGGATCAAGACGCCACAGCCAGACCGTGGCCTTGCCCAGCCATGCCATGGCGAATTCCGGGTCGAGCGTCGTCGCCTGCTGATACAGGCGCAAGGCCGCATCCGAATCCCCGTTTGCAGTGGCGGCTCGCGCCAGCGCATAGGCGCGCAGCGCCTCGATATTGGTGGTTGTCACCATCGGCAGCGGGCGCGAATCACGATCGATGCTGGCCATCGCCTCGCCCAGACTGCGGCGCAAACGGCCCGTCACCGCATCGACCGAGCCCAACAACGAATCGATACCGCGCCCATCGGCGGACTCGACGTGGATCGTGTTCTGGCTGTGCGGATCGATCACCTCAAGACTGATCCGCAACCGCCCGCCAACCTCGGCCACGCTTGGCAGGATCACCACCCGCGCGCCATCGCGCAAGGCGATTTCCGAGGCCGTGCTGCGGTCGATCACGCCATCCTCATCGCGCCGCATCCGGGCAAGCGTTTCGCGCGCCTTCAAATCGGAGACCACATTGATGTAGCGCGATTGCTCAAGGCTGATCTTGAACGCCTGCTCCAGCGAATCATCAAGACGCACATCGCCGGTCAGGTTGCGCATGTCACCGATCACCACCCAGTCGCGCTCGGCAAACGCGATGGCGGGCTCCGGCCTCATCATGAACCAGATGCTGATGCCGACGACCAGCAGCACGGCGGCCTCGGCCAGCAATGATGCGGGCCTGCGCCAGAGCGGGATCTTTCGCCACGCCTTGGCACCTGCCTTGGGCATCCGCAGCGGCGCGACAGCCCCGGCACCGGCCTCGCCGACCTCGTGGATTTCCTGATTGCCAGGTACGCCCTTGAAGCACCAGCGGCCATGCGATTTCCACAACAGGTGTTCACCGCGCTCGCCCAATTCGCGGGCGGCATGATGCGCCAATGGCTCGGCCACGGCCGATACCAGCAGTTGGCCCGGCAACGCCAATGCCGCCAGACGTGCCGCCATCGGTTTGGCCAAACCCTCGACTTCAAGCGGCTTGGCACCCATCCGCACCGCCTCTCGGCTGTTGCGCCAGGCCAGCACCTCGCCCACATGCAGGCCACCACGCGCCATCAGCTTGATTGAGAACTCCTGCCCCAGCGCCTTGACCGCCTTCATGTAATCAAGGCCGAAGCCCAGCCCGTCAACCGGGCGCTCGAACATCAGCAACAAGCCATCGGAGCGGTCGATCAAACGCCCCATCCAACGTTTCTGCAGCCCAAGCACCATCTCGTCATGGCTGCGAAACAGATCGGCCGATCGCACATCGCCCAGTTTTTCGACAATCTCGGTGGAGTTGCACAAATCGGTCAACAACAAGGTGCGCAGTACACGCTCGGCCCCTTCGGCTGCATGACGTTCGGATGCCGGCATCACAAATGGCTTCATGTCACCACGCCGCTTCCGCTGATGGCATCCCCCATGTGTGCGTTTTCGCCTGTATCAGCGGCCAGTGCCGCGGATATTTCATAGGCATTCCCGCCGCGCGCCTTGGCCCGATACAAGGCGGCATCCGCGCATTCATACCAATGCTGCCACTCCTGCACCGGGTCGATCCGGCAGCCGCCAATACTGAGCCGACAGATCACCGGCGGATCGCCCTGCATTTCCCACAGGGCATCTGCGGTGGTGACCAGATATTCGGCGATGCGCGGCAGATCGTCCTCGTTTTGCAGATGGATCTGCATGCAAAACTCGTCGCCGCCCAAGCGCGCCGCCAGATCGCCCGCGCTGGAGATCGAGCGCAGGATATGCGCCACGCTTTGCAGCACGCGATCACCGACGGCATGGCCGTGGCAATCATTGACCTGCTTGAATTCATCACAATCGATGATCAGCAAGGCCGCGTTGTCGAGTTTGCCGCGCACCCGGCGCTCATGCAGCCCATCGACAAACCCGCGGCGGTTGTTGAGGCCGGTCAGATCATCGGTGCGGGTCAGCACCCGGGTGTGGGTCAATTGATCGGTGGTATGCCGCAACGAATCCAGCGCGGCCTGCAGATCGGCATTGCGCCGCCGCAGGTTGTGCATCAGTGATTGCTCGCTGCGCACCACCCGCACGATCGCACGATGCAAAAATGCGGCGACCATTTCGGGGTGCGTGTTCAGCAATTCGGCAAACACCGAATGATGCACTTCGCACAACTCGCAATCACTCACCGCCAATGCGCTGGCGGTGCGCTGATGGCCGCCGATCAGCAAACCCAGCTCGCCAAACACGCCATTGCGGCCAAGCCGTTTGCGGATGGAATCATCGCCAAACAGCAGCTCGACCTCGCCGCTGCGGATCAGGTACATGCTGTCGCCGGTATCGCCCTGCCGGAACAAAAAGCTGCCGGCTGGCAGGTACAGCGAGCTGGCATTGGCAGAGAACATGTCCAGCTCGAAATCGCTGAGTGCGAAGATATCCGGGACGCCAGTGGCGCCGCTCCCGTCGATCGTTGCCATCGTCGCCATCATTCGCCAGTACACCGCTCCCCTTCGTGAAGCGAATATAGCACCGCAGCACGGCCGGCATGTGCAGTTCAGCCGGGCCCGACCGACCCGGCTGAAGGATTGCGCGCGTCGGATCAGGCGGCG
>JAUNTK010000045.1:10835-20177 GCA_030538735.1 Pseudomonadota bacterium | reverse complement strand
TTATTACGACTATTCCAATAAGTACCCGCGCTGGTTGGCCAAGATCGATTGGCAGATCAACGATAACCATGCGGTGGAGTTGACCGGGATTTCGGACAAGACCAAGGCCAATACCTATGTCACCTCCTATGATTACATGACCAACACCCGCGGCAGCACACAGACCAGTGGCGGCTCGCGTGAAGATGGCGGTGAGCTGTACATTGGTCGTTATATCGGCCACTTTACCGACAATTTGTCGCTCAGTGTGCTTTACGGCCAGCAGCGCATTACTCACGATGCAACGGCGTTTGGCTACGACCCGACGTGCCCGCGTCTCTCCGGTGTGGTGACCAATATGAAGCCGGGGGCCAACCCAACGGGTACGCAAGGCTGCCAAAACCAAGCCAATGTGCCGGATGAAGGGCTGTTTGATCGTACGCGCGGCGGCCGCATCGATTTGGATTGGACACTGGGCAACCACACCCTGCGCTTTGGCTACGACGATACCGAAGCCCATACCTACAGCTCCTCAGCGTATTCCGGTGGTTATGTTTGGGTGTATCAGCGCACCAACAACTACAACACCCCGATCAATGCCTCACTGGGGGTTGGCGCGCCGGGTGCAGATGCAGCGGTGCCGGGCCAAGGCAACCTTGGTTGGTTTGTGCGTCGTCAGTACTACACCAATCAGGCGGACGTGAAGACGCGCCAGAAGGCTTATTACATCGAAGACCGTTGGCAGGTCACCGACAACTTGATGTTGTCGCTGGGCCTGCGCAATGAAAACTTCACCAACTACAACGGCGAAGGCAAGGTCTATGTCGAGCAGAAGAACCAGTGGGCACCACGTCTGGGCTTCAGCTGGGATGTAGTGGGTGATGCTTCGTTCAAGGTGTTTGGCAATGCTGGCCGCTACCATTTGGCACTACCCAATAATGTGGCGGCGCGCGCCGCTGCGCGCTCGCTGTACACGGTGGAATACTTCAATTACACCGGTGTCGATCCGGTGACCGGCGCACCAACCGGCCTGAGCAATATCCCGGTCACCAATACCGGCTACAACTGCCCGGGCGAGCAGTACGTGGTGTCATCCAACTTGGAATGCGGCAATGCCCGCGACCCGCGTGTGGTAGCAGCTAAAGGCCTCAAGCCGCACTATCAGGATGAGTACATCATCGGCTTCCAGCACCAGTTCAGTGAGAGCATCAACTGGGGCGTGAAAGCCCATTGGCGCGAGCTGAAGAGCGCGATCGACGATACCTGCGCCCCGGCACTAGGTGGCGAGTGCTTCATCTTCAATCCGGGTATCGGCAACACCTTCTATGAAGACGATGGCACGGGCAATCTGGTTCAAGTCCACTACAGCGCAGCAGAGCTGGCCTTGCCCAAACTCAAGCGCAAGTACTGGGCGCTCAACGCCTATGTCGAACACTCCTTCAACAACAAGTGGTTTGGCCGCGTTGAGTACAGCTTCTCCCGCAATGCGGGCAATACCGAAGGCCAGCTGCACTCTGATCTGGATACCGGCACTGGTGGCCAATCCGATGTCTCGGTGACGCAGGATTGGGATTTGCCGACCCTGATGGAAGGTGCATACGGCTTGCTGCCCAACCATCGTGCCCATCAGCTGAAGGCGTATGGGTACTACAGGTTCACCCCGGAGTTCCGTGTTGGTGCCAGCGCCATCATTACTTCTGGCCGCCCGTTGAGCTGCACCAGCCGTTATCCGGATCCGAGGCAGGAAGCGTACAACGGCTCGTACTATCACTGGTGCGGCATGCCGCCTAGCGCCGCATTCCCGCAGGGCCATGACTATGTCTACACCCCGCGCGGTACGTCGGGTACCACCCCGTGGAGCCAGCAGTACAACTTGAATGCCGAATATCGCCCGACCTGGGCAGGCAGCAATTTGTCGTTTGGTGTTGACGTGCTGAACGTGTTCAACCAGCAGAAGGAAAATTACCGCAATATGCAGTACGCATCCGACCGCAGCACGCCCAGCCGCGTCTATGGCCGTCATTTGAGCTATGACTCGCCGCGTTCGGTTCGCTTCACCGTGCGTTACGACTTCTGATAGCGGTTAGCGATGATGTACGAGAGCCGCCCCGAAAGGGGCGGTTTTCATGTGGCAACCAAGTGGATCAGGAGCGCCAGCATTCATCCAGCCCCGCCTAAACTCCGGAGAAACCCACCCAGGAGTTTGCGATGCCCCCGCGTGTGCTTGCGATGTTGTTGACCACGGCGATGTGTTTCGGCGTTGCCCCCAGTGTTTCGCTTGCGCAAAGCGGCAGCGGGTTGGCGGTGCAGGCCGATGGCCTGTTGCGTGCCGCCAGTGATTCGTCGCTCGATCGCCTGTTCCAATCCGTGCATGGGGTTTCGCGCCATCGGGATGATGCCGCGCAGGTTTGCCGGGCCTTGGCATCCAAGCAACGTGCCAGTGCCGATACGTGGCTGGCGTTGGCGCAGAGTGTGTCGCCGGATAATCGCCGGGCGCTGACGTCGGCCTTGGGCGAGATCGCGATATCCAGCTGGCAAAATGTGCCGCGCCCGTATGATGAGGCCGAGGCACGGCGCTGGCTGCGTCAGGCCGGTGTGCGTGCGGCGATGTTGAATGCCGATTTCAGCGCGCGCATCTGGGATGACGCGCCCAACGATGCCGAGCAAGATGCCTTGCGCTGCCAATCCTTGGGTTGGTTGTTGGATGCGGTGGCCAGCCAGCCGCTGGCGGAGCGTGCCGCAATCACCCGATTGTTGTTGCGTGATGGTTTGGCCCAGGTGCTGGAGAGCAGCCAGAACGGCGTTTGAGGGAAGGGCGGATCAATCGGTTTGCGGCGGGTGCATCAGGCTGGGCAGTGCGGCCAGATCGACATTGCCGCCGGAGAGCAATAGGCCGATGCGTTGGCCGGCAAAGCGTTCACGCTCGGCCAGTACGGCGGCCAGTGTCACGGCGCTGGATGGTTCGACCACCAGTTTGAGATGTTGGTAAATCAACTGCATCGACTCGCGGATCGCGGTTTCTGCGGCCAGCAAAATGCCATCGGCATGGGCCTGGATCAGGGCGAAGGTGCGGGCGGAAAGATGGCCGCGCAGGCCATCGCAAATCGTCTCGGGCACGCGGTCGGTGATCGCTGCGCCGGCTTGCAGGCTGTCGTGGGCATCGCGGGCGGCATCGGGCTCGGCACCGTAAATGCGGGTGGCGGGGCGGCGTGCGCGCAAGGCAAGGCTGCAACCCGATAGCAAGCCACCGCCGCCGACCGGGGCGATAAAGGCATCCAATCCCGGTGCGACGGAATCCATTTCCAACGCGGCGGTGCCTTGGCCGGCGATTACCTCGGGGTCATCGAAAGGGTGGATCAGGCGCGCGCCGGTCGCGGCGACGAAGGCGGCGGTGGCGGCATCGCGCGCGGCCATGTTGGCGGCGCAGCGCAGGATCGTCGCACCGTGGCGGGCGATATTTTCAAGCTTCACCAGCGGCGCACCTTCCGGCACGATCACGGTGGCGGCGATGCCGCGCAGACGGCAGGCCAGCGCGATCGCCGCGCCGTGCATCGGCATCATCCAATGCCAATACGGCATTGCAAGCACCGCGAAATTTGAACGAACCACTGTGCTGCAGGTTCTCGCATTTGAAGACCAGCCGGGCGCCGGCCAGTGCATCCAGCGCGTCGCTGTGCAGCAGTGGGGTGATGCGTAGATGCGGGCGGATGCGGGCAGCGGCATCCAGCACGTGCTGATAAGTGGGTAGATCGCTGCGTTCGGCCATCTGTACAGTATCCATCTAACCGCCGATGAATCGTTTATCCATTTGCCAGTGGGCGCGGGATCAATTAAGCGCGGATTCAATGCGTTGCCTGCATCGTGAATCGATACCGTTGGGGGGTTCGCCATGAACATCAAGAAAATCCTGATTCCGTTTTCGTTGCTGGGCAGTGCACTGCTGCTGAGCGGTTGCTACACACCGTATGCCAGCGGCACGCTCGGCACGCGGGTGGGCAGCGGCGGTTATGTCAGCGGCAGTGTGGGCGGTTATCCCCATGGCACGCCGTATGGCTACCGAAATTACGGCGGCAGTGGTTTGCAGGTGTATGGATATGACCGCTACGGCAGCCCGATCTACCGCTCGGCCGATGGCCGGTTGGTGCAGGGCCATGACCCGTATCGCAATCGTGGCGTGTACGTGACGCCGGGGTACCGCTATCCCGCCTACGGTTATCCGCGTGCTTACCCGAGCTACGGCTATCCGCGTTACAACTACCCGCCGCAGGTCAACCGCTATCCGCCGCGCGGGCAGCGGCCGCTGCCGCCGGATCGTGGCGGCAATCACGGCCCGGGTACGTCGCCGCCAGTAACCAGCCCGCGTCCGCCGCGCAATTCTTCGCCGCTGGGCAATGTGGTGCGCGAGGAAAGGCAGCGGCGCGATCAAACCCGTGACGGGCGGGTGCGCCAACAAGAGCCCTGAGTGCTTGCATTGCGTCGCGGAAAGGGGCATGCTTGCCCCATGCGCGGCCTGATCCAGGTTTGCGCACCTCTTGCGCCCGGCCAAGGAATCACGGATCCCCCCTGTTCCGTCCTTGCCGGGCGCTTCTCTTTGTGGCGCGGCAAGCACTCTCGGGCAAAAAAGATCGAGGGGCCGGACGTCCCCCGACATCCGACCCCTCTTGCTACCCCGAAATGCGCATGTCGGCCCCTGCTCCAATACCGACGCGCTGAAGCGGTGCCACTCCGAGTGCATAGAGTAAGTAGCAGGATGCGTGCCAACATTTGGCCATCCTGTTCAGTATAGTGATGAATACGACAAATCAAACGCGAAGTGTGAATTAGCTCACATCTGCCCGGCCGGGCGCTGCAAGGATGGCGGGCATAAGCGTCAAGCTGGCCGCAAAATGTCACACCTTGCCGCAACGTGCCGCACGTCGGCGTGTATTGAACGGCGCGGTGGTTGCCGGGCAGCGGCCATCGCACTAACGCGGTGCCGGGGGTGCCGACGCAATGGAGTATCGATGAACAATAGCTTCTACCAATTCGATGTCATCGTGATCGGCGGTGGCCATGCGGGCACCGAGGCCGCGCTGGCCTCGGCGCGTGCCGGTGCGCGCACGGTGCTGCTTACCCACAACATCGAAACCGTCGGCGCGATGAGCTGCAACCCGGCTATCGGTGGCATCGGCAAGGGCCATCTGGTCAAGGAAATCGATGCGCTGGGCGGGGTGATGGCGCGTGCCGCCGATGCCGCCGGCATCCAGTGGCGCACACTCAATGCCTCGAAAGGCCCGGCGGTGCGGGCGACGCGGGCGCAGGCGGATCGTGGCTTGTATCGCCGGTTTATCCGCCGCGCGGTGGAATCCGAGCCCAATCTGACCCTGTTCCAGGCCGCGGTCGATGACCTGCTGATCGAGGGCGATCAGGTGCGCGGGGTTGTCACCAATACCGGCTTGCGTTTTGCCGCGCCGGCCATCGTGCTGACCGCCGGCACCTTTCTTGCCGGCAAGATCCATATCGGCGAAACCCAGTATGCGGCCGGGCGCATGGGCGACCCACCTTCAACCGCACTGGCCCACACGTTGCGCGAAGGCCGCTTTGTGGTGGATCGGCTGAAGACCGGCACGCCGCCGCGTATCGATGGCCGCACGCTGGATTACACGCGGATGAGCGAGCAGCCCGGCGATGCGCCGCGCCCGGTGTTCTCGTTCATGGGTAGCCACGCCGACCAACCCGCGCAAGTCAGTTGCTGGATCACCCACACCACGGAACGTACCCACCAGATCATCCGCGATGCCCTGCATCGCAGCCCGCTGTATTCCGGCCAGATCGAAGGCATCGGCCCGCGCTATTGCCCGAGCATCGAGGACAAAGTGGTGCGCTTCGCCGAAAAAGCCAGCCACCAGATCTTCGTCGAGCCCGAAGGCTTGGATGTGGTCGAGATCTATCCAAACGGCATCAGCACCTCGCTGCCGTTTGATGTGCAGCTGGAATTGGTGCGTTCGATCACTGGCTTCGAAGAGGCGCATATCACCCGGCCGGGCTATGCCATCGAATATGATTTTTTCGACCCGCGCGGCTTGAAGGCGTCGCTGGAAACCAAGGCAGTCAACGGCCTGTTTTTTGCCGGCCAAATTAACGGCACCACCGGCTACGAGGAGGCCGCCGCGCAGGGTTTGCTGGCCGGCGTCAACGCGGCGCGTCATGTGCACGGGCATGAGGCACTCACCCTGCGCCGCGATCAAGCCTATCTGGGCGTATTGGTGGATGACTTGATTACCCAGGGCACGTTGGAGCCCTACCGGATGTTCACCAGCCGCGCCGAATACCGCCTGCAATTGCGCGAGGACAATGCCGATGCGCGGCTGACCCCGATTGGGCGCGAGTTTGGGCTGGTTGATGAGGCGCGCTGGGCGGCGTTCAGTGCCAAGCGTGAGGCGGTGGAGGCCGAAACCGCGCGCCTCGGCAGTTTGTGGGCCGCGCCGAACAACCCGCTGGGCGTGGCGATCGCCCGCGATATCGGGGTGGAAGTCAGCCGCGAAACCTCGGCGATGGATCTGCTGCGTCGCCCGGAGTTGGATTACGCCCGTCTGCTGCAGGTCGCCGAACTCGGCCCGGCCGTCGCCGATGCCAAGGTGGCCGAGCAAGTTGAAATCGAAGCCAAGTATTCGGGCTATCTTGAACGCCAGCGCGAGGAAATCGAGCGCGCCCGCCGCCATGAAGATACCGCTATCCCGGCCGGCTTCGATTACCCCGGCGTGCGCGGCCTGTCCGCCGAAGTGCTGCAAAAACTTGAGCGCGTCAAGCCCGAAACCGTGGGCCAAGCGCAGCGCATTCCGGGCGTTACGCCGGCGGCGATTTCGTTGTTGCTGGTGCATCTGACCCGCGCCCGACGCGAACGCGCAGCGTGATGGGTTTGCGTGGCGGCCGCGCATCAAGTGCGGCCGTCATTTCTCCTTGCGCCAGTTCACCGAGCCCTTGTTCTCGACGCTGCTTGATTCGATGGTGATGTTGAAGCCGCGGCCAAGCAGGTATTTCAGGGTCAACACCTGGCCGGTGCCAAGCAGGGAAACGCCATAGCCGACATACACCCGTGGCGAGAGGTACTTGCCAACGCCAAACACGCTGCCGCCCAAGGTGCTGGATTGGATCACCCCAGCATCGTCGAAGCCGATCGACGTGGCCAGTTGCGAAGCCAGCATCGAACTGCCGGCGCTCAGTGCCGCCGATGCGGCATTGATTTGCCGGTTTTCCGCGCTGTTGGCTGATGACAGCGAACGGCCAAGAGTGAGGTAGGCCAACGCCTCGGATTGATCCATTTCCGGATTGCTCCAGACCACCGCCTGCGGCGCACTGGCGCGGCCGGTGACGCGGATGCCGGCGGTGACATCGCCAATCACCCGGCGTGCGCTGAGGTTGAGGATGGGGTTGGCGACCGGATCATTCGACCACGTGAGCTGGCCGCGATCGATATCGAGTTTTTGCCCATAGGCGGCGTATTTGCCTTCCACCGTCAGGCTGCCGGTGGCCAGCATTTCGCTGCCCGGCCGCGCCCGCACGCGCAGATTGCCGCCAAGCTTGCCATCCAGCCCGAAGCCACGCATGCGCACGTCATCGCCGACGGCCAGCGTGATGTCGAGATTCATGCCGCTGTCGGTGCTGCGTGCCGGGTTGGCCGGATCAAGCACCACCACATCGGGCGAACGCGAAACGCCATCATCAAGCCGCTCCAGATCCATCTGCGCGCTGGGGATGGTGACGGTGCCGCTCACATCCAAGGGCTGGCCGCCCTGAATTTTCACCACCACATCCGGGTTGACCGTGGCGCGCAGCTCGCGGGTATCGGAGAGCAGCACATTGCTGCCCTTGATGTTGAGCACCACCGGCATGTCATCGCCCTGCCAGCCGATGGTGCCGTTGATGTTGAGCAGGCCATCGCCGGAGCGCACGCTGCCGGTCAGCTCGGCAACGCCATCGGCACGGCTGCGCATCACCACATTGCCCTCGCGCAGGGTCAGGCCGTAGGCCGGTATTTCGGCACGCAGATTGGCCAGCCGCGCATCACCGCCGATATGCGGATTGCCACGGCTGCCAGACAGGGTGATCTGGCCGTTGAGTGTGCCGCTGGGATCGACTACATCCGGCACGAATACTTCCAGCCAGCCCAGATCGCGCATATCGACATCGACCTGGCCGGTGAGTGGCGCGAATTCGTCCCAGCCGGTTTCGATGCGCGCCTTCAGCGTGCCATTGCCGCTGATGCCGGTATCCAGCGTGGCCTGCAGTTTTTGTGGGTCAAAGCGTGCATCCAGCTGCAGGCTGCGATAGCTCAGCAATTCGTCGGTGCCGCTTTGGCCCAGCTTCAGGCCGCCCGCCGCCGAGCGCACCTGCGCGCTGCCGACCCAGCTATCGCCGACCGGCCGCAATTGGGCATCCAGATCCAAGGTGCCATCCAGCACCCAGGGTTTGCCGTCGTCGCGCGCCGGCAAATACGGCGTGGCAAGCAACAATGGCAATGCCCGGCCTTCCATCGCGATGCCGCGCCCCGGCCATTGCCCGCCCGCGCACAGCGAGCCGCCGGCGCTGGAGCCGAAACAGCCCTGCGACAGTGTCCAACTGCTACCGGATTGGGCGTAATTGATTGGCGTATGCAGCCGCCAGTTGGCACCGCGCACCGGCTGGAAATCGAAGCTGGCCAGCGTGCCGCCCCAATTTTGTCCGCGTCGCAGCGCGCTGCCATTCAACTGCATGCGGCCGATTTCGCCGCTGGCCTGTGCCTCCAGGCGCAGGTTTTCCACCGCGCCCGTGGCATGCGCCTGCAGGCTGTCGAATGCCATGCCGGCTTGCAGGCCGCGCGCATCGATGCGTAGATCGCCGCCGCTGCCCTGCCACGGCAGGCGGCCCTGCAGGCTGAGCGTGTTGGCGTGGTAATCGCCGAAGCGCAGGCCGTTGCCGCGGATGTCGGCATCGATATTGAACGCCGTGGCCGGGCCGTTGAGTTTGACCTGGCCGTTCACGACGCCATGCGCGCTGGGCAGCAGGTCATTCAATTGCAGCGGATGGAAGCGCGCATCGACATCGATGCGCTGGCCGTAGCGGCCCTTGGCATCGACCCGGCTGCTGCCGAGGCTGAGTGCGAGTTCGCCGGCATATTCTTCGCCACGGATTTGCATCTGGCCATGGCCGCCCAAGGCGCGGCCGCGCAACTGGCCACCCAGATCGCGCACATCGATATCGGCCTGCAACTGGCCGCCGTCATCGACCGAGCCGGTGCTGGCGATTTTGCCGCGCAGCGCACCACGGAAATCGGGGACGAAATAGCCGGGGTCGAAGCCGGCCAGCACGGCATCCAGTTTCCATTGCGTGGCTGGGTTCCAGTCG
>JAUNTK010000045.1:0-10825 GCA_030538735.1 Pseudomonadota bacterium | reverse complement strand
GGCATGCGGGCGCTGAGTGATTTGAGGGTCAGGCCACGGCCATCGCCCCGGCCATCGAGGGTGATGTCGGCTTGCTGGCGGTCGCGTTTCAATGCCGCCTTGCCGATCACCGCCCATGCCTCGCGGCGGCCGGCGATGCCGAAATCGCCATCGCCCTGTATCTGCACCGCGCCTGCGGCATCGGCCCAGCGCAGGCCGCGTGCGTTGGCGGCGAATTTGAAATCGGCATCATCTTCTTTGAAGGTGCCGTGGCCGTTGAGCGTGATGCGGCCATCCAGCACATCGGCGATGAGCGGCGCGGCGTGCAGGGTCTGGTCTTCCAGCCGCAGTTTGGAGGGTTGCAGCACGATGCGTTGCGCGCCCTGCGACCACTCGCCCTGCAGATTGGCAGCACCGCCCACACCATCGCCATGCAGCTTGAACGCCATCGGCACGCCGCCGCGCTGGCCGGTGAACACGGCAGGATCAAGGCCGTCACTTCTGGCCTGCAACGTCCAGCGTGCCTGCCCTTGCTGGGCCTGTTGCATGTCCGCTGCGCGCAGATTGAGTTGTGCGCGCAGCGGTGCCGGCGCGCGGCCGCCGATAGACACATCCATCGAGGCCAGATTGCCGCGCATGATCAAGCCAAGCCGGCCGGCGGTTTGCCCGGCCGGTGCCGGGAACACCGCAGTGGCGGTGAGATCGGTGGCGAATTGATCGCCCGGCGCATAGCGGCCATGCACATGGAAGCGGCCACGGTCGGTATCGGCATCAAGGCTGCGCACGGCAAGCGCGCCGGATGTGGCGATCAGGCCGCCTTCCAGCCGGCGGATATCGATGGTTGGCGTGCCGGCGCTGGATACGTTCAGGCCATCGACCACGACGCGGTCGGCCTCGATCGCCAGCGGCGGCTCGATGCGCGGCAGCACCTCGGGCCAGGTCGGCAATTCAAACGGTGTGTCATCCTTGGCCAGGTCGAGCGTCGCGCCATCAACCTCCAGTGCATCCAGCTGCAAGCGGCGGCCCAGCAGCGCGCCAAGCTTGGGGTGCAGCATCACCCGGCTGGCGGTAAACGCGGTGGTGCGCTTGTCATTGCACAGCGCCATCGCCGAGGTGTTGACATCAAAATCGGCATCGGCGCAGGCCGTCCAGCTAAAGCGCACATCATGCAGCGTCATCGGCCCGCGCACCGGGCCTTCGGCGTTTTGCCAATCCAGACTGGCATTGGCCGGCAGGCGCAGTTTGATCTGCGCCAGCAGCAGATCGCGCCCGGCCAGCGTGCTGACCAACCACCAGACCAAGGCCAAGCCGGCGGCCACCATCAGCAAGCTGCCGATGCCGCTGCGGATCGCGTATTTGATTTGCCGGCGCTTGCGTAGGCGACGCAATTCTTTCAGCCGTTCTTCGCGCTCTTCTTGCGTGGCATCGGCAGAAAGTGGCTCAAGGCCGTAGCGTTTGTAGCGCGCCCATTTTTCGCCCCAGCTTGGCCGGCTCACAAGTCGGCCCCCAGACTGAGATAGAGCTGGAACGACGAATCGGGATGATCAAGCCCGCGAGCGATATCGATCCGCACCGGGCCTACCGGCGAGCGCCAACGCGCACCGATGCCGACGCCGGTGTGCCACTCCGGCTTGTTGTTGAAGGCCGAGCCGGTATCGACAAATATCGCCGCGCCCAACGTATCGGTGAAATAGCGTTCAAACTCGATGCTGGCGGTGGTGACATGCTTGGCCCCGACCGGGAACAGCTTGCCATCCTGAAAAATGCCCTCGACCCGCGGGCCAACCTCGCGCCAGGCATAGCCGCGGATCGAGCGGTCACCACCGGCGAAGAAACGCAGCGATGGCGGCAGATCATTGTTGCCACCGCTGAAGGTATGGCCCATCTCGCCGCGCGCGATCAGCCGGTTGCGTGCGCCAAACCCGTGATACCAGCGCGCCGTGGCCTGTATTTGCCCGAACGTCGAGCCGCCCTTGCCGGAGTCATTCGACCCGCCCAGCTCGCTGCCGCCGCGCAGCATCACGGTGGCACCCACGCCGCGACGCGGGAACATGCGGTCATCGGCATTGACGTATTCCGCACGCAGCGAGGGATACAGATAGCTGGCGTAGTGATACGGCGGGTTGTCCGGCGCATCGAGAAATTCGTAGGCATACAGCCAGCGTTCGCGCAGCGCATGCAGGGAGACTGTCGCGGTCAACTGGCGATTGATCTCGCCGCTGCGGCTGGCGACGAATTCAAGCCGGCGGGTATCGATGTAATCGGTGGTTTCATCGGCAGCCTGCAAGCTGGCGGTATACCAACCATCCAGCCAGCGAAAGGCTGGGATGCGGTATTGCAGGGTCAGCGTCTTGCGCAAGCGCGCGTAATCAAGCTGGCCCAGAGCCTTGTGCCCGCGCCGATTCAAGTAACGGCGCTCGATGCCACTGGTGAAGCCGGCACCGCTATCGGTGCCGTAGGACACACCGACGTTGTAGATGCTGCGCTTGGCCGGGCTCAGGCTGACCGTGACCGGCACCAGATAATTTTCCGCCTTGCCGACTTCCGGGCTGATATCGATCGTGCCGAAATAATCCAGACTGCTCAGCGAACGGCGCAGGCGATCCAACCGGCCCTGATGGTAGTAATCGCCTTCCTTCCAGTAGACCAGTTTTTCCAGCAGCCCCGGCTCGATGATCTCCGGGTTCTGCACAAAGGTGATCTTGCCCATGTCGTAGCGTTCGCCGCTGTTCCAGCCCAGATCGATGTCGGCGGCGTGCTCGGCGCGGGTCACTTCCACCCGGCGCGCGATGAAATCGGCATCAAAATAGCCGCGCTCGGCCAAACGCCGGGTGATCCGCGCCTTGCTGGCCTCGTACTGCGGATGGTTGAGGATCTCGCCAGGCTTGGGCGCAAAGGCATCGATCTCGGCCTTCATGTAGCGATCATCGCTGGCCTCGCCCTCGATCCGCACATCCTCCTTGCGCACCAGAACCGGCGCGCCCTTGTCCACATGCACGGCGATCACCAGCGCGTCATCACTGCCGCTGCGCTCAATGCGCACCGTGGCCGAGTAATAGCCAAACGGCTCCAGTGCCTCGCGCGCCTCGTCGGTGGCAACGCTGAGCAAATGCTCCAGCCGGCGCTCGGTGACGATGCGATCCAGCGCATCCTCCAGCGACAACGCCACCCGCACGTTCTCGCTCATCGCCTCGTCCAGGCCAAGGATATCGATGCGGCTGATCCTGGCGGCCTCGGCGGCGGCCGGCAGGGCGAGGCAGAGCAGGAGGGCGGCGAGTCTGGGGAGACGGATGTACGGGGGAGTCATGCTGGAAGGATACGGGCTGCCACCTGAGCCATGATGTGAAGTGACCCTGGATGCAGCCCACATTCGTGCAAAGCCGGGCCATTCTTCCAGGAAATGTTATGAAAAAGTGTAATGGCTCTGGAACAATGTAATAAGTGTGTGATATATCTTGCGCCCTGAACGCGTGATGATTCCAATCCGGGTTAGTTGAGCGCCGGCGGCTTGAGCTGCCACTGCAGGTGCGTCCCCCTCGGCTGCCCACCGACAATTTGCAGGTGTCCACATCGTGAGTTTGATCAAAAAAGCATGGCCGATCATGGTTGTCGTCGTTGCACTCTCCGCTTGCGGCACCACGCCCGCGCCGGAGTTCAACGGCAAATGGCAGCCTGTCAACCGCTTTGCCCAGCAGACGCAGGCGATCCCGCTGCATGCGGCATACACCTATTACGCCACCCCGCTTGACGCTACGCTCAAGACCCTGCTCACGCGCTGGTCCACCGATACGCGGGTTGGCCTGTCCTATCAGGTTGGCAGCGATTACACGCTGCATGCCCCGGTATCGCACATCCGCGCCGTATCGCCCGGCGATGCCGTCGCAGAGCTGGATCGCATCTATGCCGGGCAGGGCATCGAAATCACTTTCGATGGCCGCTCGTTCGTGGTGCGCGCGCGTCCTGCCGAGCCCGAGCCTGAGTCGAACTCGCCCTGATCAACTCGGGTGATCGTGACCCCGGTGTACCCCGTGCCTTGCCGCCATCCCTGCCTCCTACATGGATGTAGTTTCAATGCTTAAACGCAATAAATCGTCAGAAAAGATCGACAAGAAAATCCAGCGTGCGGCGGATTTCGAGCTGACCGTGGCCGACATGGCCCGGCGCAGCGAGAAGCGCGCCTGGCGGGTGGCCGGGGCGTCGCTGCTGATGTCGTTTGCCCTGGCTGGCGGGTTGTTCTACGTCATCCCGCACATGGAGAAGCGCGAGCCGTATCTGGTCATGGCCGATGCGCGTACCGGCACGGCCTCGCTGGTACGGCTCAACGAAGGCGCGGATTACAGCCGGATCACCGCCAGCCAGGCGGTGAATATCAGCAATGTCAGCCAGTACATCATCGCCCGCGAATCCTATGACGGCGGGCGCATTTCCGAGCGCGACCGGCGCGTGGTCTACACCATGTCTTCGACGCCGGTGCGCAAGGGCTATGAAGTCGAGCGCGGCCGCCGTGACCCTGACAGCCTGTACGGCCGCTATCGTGATCGGTACGCGATCCGGGTGCGGATCACCACCATCACCATGGGCGATGCGTTGCCCGGCAGGCCGCCCACTGGCGCGGTGGTGCGCTTCCAGCGTGTGCTGTACGAAGTTGCCACGGGCATCAGCCAGGTGCTGGACAACAAGATTGCCACCATCGAGTTCAAGTACAGCCCGGAAATCAGTTTCAGCCGTCCCGAGGATGGTGTGGTCAACCCGCTGCGCTTTCAGGTGACCAATTACCGCATCGACGAGGATCGCTCGCTGCCCACGCCGGAAATCCCGGCCGCAGCAGCCCCGGCCCCGGTCGCCAGTGCCGCACCAGAAATCGATGCCGCCGCATTGCAGGAAGACACCACCGAGCCGATGCCCGGCACCGCAAGCCCCTCCTCCCCCACTCCCAATCAGCCGTAAGGAAGCAGCCATGAAGCCTGCCTTCACCAGATTCATGATTCTCGGCACGTGCCTGATGGCGCTGTTGCTGCACACCGGCCATGCGCAGGCGCAGGCCATCCAAGAGTACGCCTATGCACCGGGCAAGATTTACACCGTGCGCACAGGCTTGGGCATCACCACCGCGATTGAGCTTAGCCCGAGCGAAAACGTGCTTGATTACAGCCTCGGCTTCAGCAGTGGTTGGGATGTCAGCCGCCGCGACAACGTGTTTTACATCCGGCCCAAGAATGTCGATGTCGATACCAACATGATGGTGCGCACCGAAAGCAATGCCTACATCTTTGAGCTGAAGGTGGTGGCCACCGATTGGCAGGCATTGGAGCAGGCCAAGCAGGCTGGCGTGCAATACAGGGTGGCATTCACCTATCCCGCCGATGCCGCGTTTGCGGCGGCCAACAAAGCCGCGCCCAAGCCGACCGAGGCAAATACATCGCTGGACCCGACCCGCCTGTACAACTTCAATTACGAGTATTCGACCCGCAGCCGCGCCACTTGGTTGGTGCCGATCAGTGCCTATGACGATGGCCGCTTCACCTATCTCAAGATGAACGACATGCGCGGCATTCCCACCGGCAACTTCCCGGCGGTTTACGCCCGCGAGGACAAGCGCAGTGAGGAGTTTCTGCTCAATACCACGGTGGAAAACAACACCATCATCGTCCATGGCGTCTATCAGTATCTGGTGATTCGTCAGGGCAACAATGTCATCGGCCTGCGTCGGGGAGCCTACCAATGAGCAGCAACTACCCTCCTGATTATTCCGGCGACCAGCAGCGCCCGGCACAAGCGCAGGGTGCGGATGAAGGGGCGCAGAACCCTTATATGCGCCGTGATGAAGGCGCACAGCCCAACCTTGATGAAGGCGCGCCGACGCTGACCGTCAACGAAGTCCGCCAACTCAACCGCAAGGCATTGTTCTTCCTTGCCGGGATCGTGCTGATGATGGTGTTGATGGCCTTCTGGTTCATCAACTCGCTGAGCAATCGCGACAAGCCGCAAAGCCAAGCTGTCGCGCCGCCGCAGGTTATCGAAACCCCCGATATGCCGGACCCCGTGCCGGATCCGGTGCGCCCGATTGAAGTCGCCCCCGCACCGCCGCCGTTGCCACCGTTGCCGCCAAGCAATCAGCAGATCGAAACCGGCTACGGCCCGGGGCCGGCCCAGTCTGGGCCCAGTCTGCGCGAACGCCGCATGGGCAGTCTCGATATGCCGCCCGGCCAAGGCATGGGCCCGCCTGAGCAAACGGCGGTCGCTGAATTGTCAACGCCCAAAACCACCGCCAAACGCCTGAAGAACCCGGATGCCTTGTTGGTGCGCGGCACCTACATCCGCTGCGTGTTGGAGACGCGGATCGTCACCGAGCTGGCCGGCAATACCTCCTGCATCGTTTCCGAGCCGATCTACTCGATCAACGGACGCAGCATGTTGTTGCCGGTTGGTACCAAGTTGCTTGGTACCTATGGCGGCGATAGCAGTGCCCGCGACCGCGTTGCCGTGGTCTGGGACCGCGCCATCACCCCGACCGGCCTTGATGTCAGCATGGCCAGTCCGGGCGTGGATAACCTTGGTGGCTCTGGCCACCCGGGCCAGCGTGATGCCCATTGGGCCAATCGCATCACCACTGCCGTATTGGTCAGCTTGATCAGCGATGTGTTCAAGTATGCCGGCGAAAAACACGGCCCGCGCAGCGCCGTGTACCTGCCGGGCGGTGGCGGTACCATCATCGACCAGCCCTACCAGAGCAATACCGCCCGCACGGTGGAAAGCCTAGCCCAGCAGGCGGTGCAGGATAGCGCGTTGCGTCGTCCCACCATCACCATCAATCAGGGCAGCATGTTGAATGTCTATGTATCGCAGGATGTGGATTTCACCGGCGTGCTGAGTGGGCGCTGAGGTTATAGAGCGATGGATGACGACCTCTCCCCGGTTGCCAGAATTTCGAGCGAGTTTCTCGATTACCAGTACGCCATTCTGGGTATTCAGGAATACCTGAACTCCGAAAACGTCACTGAAATCTGCATCAACCGCCCGGGCGAGCTGTACCTGGAAACCCGAGCGGGATGGGAGAAAGTGGAGGTGCCCACGCTCACGTTCGAGCGTGCGCGCCAGTTCTGTACGGCGGTGGTCAACGAGAGCAACACCGGGCAGCGCATCACCGATGCCGACCCGATGGTGTCGTTGACCTTCCCCACCGGCCAGCGCGCGCAGTTTGTCATCCCGCCGGCCTGCGACCCGGGCAAGGTATCGATCACCATCCGCTTGCCTGCGCGGCACAACCGCAGCCTGCGCCAATATGAAGAAGACGGCTTCTTCGCCCAAGTGCTGGAAGGCGAGGGCAGCCTGAGTGAGCACGATAGCCATTTGCTGGAACTGCGTAGCCAGCGCGATTACGGCGCGTTCTTTCGCCACGCGGTGGCCTATCGCAAGAACATTGTCGTTTCTGGCGCGACCGGCAGCGGCAAGACCACGTTCATGAAATCGCTGGTCGATCACGTTACGCTCGATGAGCGTTTGATCACCATCGAAGATGCGCGTGAACTGTTCATTCCCCATCAGAACGCGGTGCATCTGCTGTATTCAAAGGGCGGCCAAAGCAGCAGTAACATCACTGCAAAAAGCTGCATGGAAGCTTGCTTGCGCATGAAGCCAGATCGCATCATTCTGGCCGAGTTGCGTGGTGATGAGGCGTTTTACTTCATCCGCAATTGTGCATCCGGCCACCCCGGGTCAATCACCAGTTGCCATGCCGGCACCACGCATCAAACCTGGGACCAGATGGCATTGATGGTCAAGGCTTCACCGGAGGGTGCCGGGCTGGAGTTTGCCACGATCAAGCGGCTGTTGATGCTTACCATCGATATCGTGGTACACATCAAGGCACATGCAGGGAAACGCTTTATCACCGGCATTGATTTCACGCCCGACCGCAAGTTCGATTGATTACCCACCCAACACCCAAGTACATCCAGTTGGAAATAGTGGCAGGATGCCAAACAAGAGAGGAAACAACCCATGTTGCCCGGAATGGAATTGATGGGATGCCAGATCGACGTGCCAGCCTCGGTCATGCACCACGTCGTGAAGGTTGAATCGTCCTACAACCCCTATGCCATCGGCGTAGTGGGTGGCCGCTTGGTGCGCCAACCCGGCAGCTTGGCCGAGGCCGTGGCCACGGCGGAGATGCTTGAATCGCGTGGCTTCAATTTTTCGCTGGGGCTGGCGCAGGTCAACCGCTACAACCTGAAGAAGTACGGCCTTGCCACCTACGAAGCCGCATTTCAGGTCTGCCCCAACCTGATGGCCGGCTCGCGCATCCTGCGTGAATGCCACGGCCGCTCCGGCGCCCATTGGGGCAAGGCATTCAGCTGCTACTACTCCGGCAATTTCACCACCGGCTATCGGCACGGTTATGTGCAAAAAGTAGAGGCCTCGATGCTGGCGATGCGCGGCAGCGAGACGCCCTCGCTGGCAATCCCGGTGGTTGGCCGGGGCGGCAGTGCTTCGCCTGCGCGTCAACGGCGCAACCCGCCGGCCGCACCGGCCGCGCCGCAGCGTGCCGAGCAACTGGCCGGTACCGAGCTCTCATCGTTGATCGAGCGGCGCTCCGGCTTGGCCGAGGCACGCCGCCTGAGCCCGGCCGAAGCCGCAGGCATCGCGGCCGCACCGGCACCGCCTGCTGCGCCTGCCTCGGTGCCGGCAGATTCGGAGCAAGCCCCCTTCCAGCCGATGCTCACCTCGCAGGCGCAAACAGCCAGTCCGCCGCCAGCACCGGCCCCCGCGCGCGGCGCGGCGCCGGCCCGCGATTCCGCTTTCGTGTTCTGATTTCCCCCACCCGCTGTACCCACCAGGAGCTATAAAAATGAAGAAGAGCGTCACCAAAAAAGTTGATTGGAAAAAGTTTGCCACCCTGCTGCTGTTCGCCGCCGCGCTGTATCTACCGGCGATAGCCATGGCCCAGGCGACCGTGGATGCTACCGGCCAGATCTGTGGGGTGATGAAGACCGTGCATGGTGTGCTCAAGGTCGCCTCGATCCTGATCGTCACCATCGCCATCATTTTCGCCGGTTACCAGATCGCGTTCGCCCACAAGCGCATTTCCGATGTGGCACCGATCCTGATTGGCGGCCTGTTGATCGGCGCGGCTGGCCAGCTTGCGGTGATGGTGATCGGTAATCAGGATTACCAATCCGAATGCGCCGCTGCGGCGACAACCCCGTAATCCGCAGCGATGAAACGCCACATCCTCTTCCGAGGTTGCACCCGGCCCCCGATGTTTCTCGGGGTGCCGTATGTCCCATTTTTCATGGGGGCCGGGGGCGTCTTGTTGCTGGCGATGTACAGCGGAAATCTGCTGTTTCTGGTGTTTGTGCCGGTTGTCATTTTCATCATGAGGATGATGGCCAAACGCGACGAGCTGATTTTCCGCCTACTTGGCCTGTGGATGGTGTTCCGCATGCGCGCGCGCAATCTTGGCGAGCATGATGGATTGCTTGTCCTCAACCCCAACCCCTACCGCAACAAACCCGCCCGCAAGGATTGATTTCTTCCTGACGGCGCTCTTCCCGACGGATCGGCATGTTCAACCCAGATAGTTCCAGCAGCGATTTCATCCCGTTTTCGACCCATGTCTCGCCGACCGTGGTGAAGACCACGGGTGGCGATTTTCTGGTGGCTTGGGAGCTGGCCGGGCTGCCTTTCGTTGGGCGTGAAGAATGGGAGCTTGAGCACAAGCACGCCACCTTCAACCGCCTGCTGCAGACATTGCGGGCCCCGGATTTCGTCAACGTGGCGTTCTGGGTACATGACATCCGCCGCCGGGTCAAGGGCGGGGATCGGTTTGCGCAAGCGTTCAACCAACAGATGTCGGATGAGTACTACGAGGCGCTGTCATCGAAGAAGCTGATGCAGAACCAGCTGTATCTGACGATGATCTATCGGCCGATGCCAGAGAACCGCCATCTGCGGGAAAAGACCGGCGATCTGGGCCGGCTGGAAGCCGAGCAAAAAGAAGCGATCGCCCGCATCCAAGAGCTGGCCGCCAACCTGGAGGCGGTGCTGAAGGAATACGCGCCCTACCGCCTGGGCATGTACGAGGCGGCCAATGGCATCGTGTTCTCGGAGGTGCTGGAGCTCTACGGCTACATTCTCAACCGCATTGATGAGCCGGTGCCGGTGCTGGATGCGCCGATCAAGGAGTATCTGCCGGTGAGCCGGCAGATGTTCTCGACCAAGACCGGCGATTTCATCATCAATACGCCGGAGGGGCGCAACGATTTTGGTGCGATTCTGAACGTCAAGGAATACCCGGAGGGCACCTTCCCGGGGATTTTGAACGGCCTGAAGTTTCTGGATTTTGAATACGTCATCACCCATTCCTTCAGCCCCAAGGGCCGCCACGAGGCGCTGAAGACGCTGGAGCGCACCAAGGGGATGATGATTTCATCCGGCGATAAGGCCGTCAGCCAGATTGCCGAGCTGGATGTGGCGATGGATCAGCTGGCCTCGGGCAACTTTGTGCTGGGCGAGTACCACTTCATTCTGGCGCTGTATGCCGATACGCAAGAAAAGCTGGGCCATCAGGTGGCGGCGGCGCGTGCGGAGCTGGCCAATGGCGGCTTTGTGTCCTCGAAGGAGAACATGGCGATTGCGGCCTCGTTTTTCTCGCAGTTCCCCGGCAATTGGCGCTATCGAAGCCGGTTGGCAAATGTCAGCTCGTTGAACTTCTTGGGCTTGTCGCCGCTGCATAATTTTGCCACCGGCAAGCCGCACAACAACCCGTGGGGTGATTGCGTCACCACCCTTCAGACCACCAACGGCCAGCCGTATTACTTCAACTTCCACGCCACCTTGCCGGGCG
>JAUNTK010000044.1 GCA_030538735.1 Pseudomonadota bacterium | reverse complement strand
AAAACCTCAACACACTGGTGGATTTCCGCCACCAGCGCAAATTCAATGCCCAGCGTGGCGAAAACGGCATGGGCCGGCAGATGTACGGCAAGGCCGGCGATGATCTGACCATCGTGGTGCCGGTGGGTACCGTGGTCACCAATATCGCCACCGATGAAGTGATCGGCGATTTGACCGCGCACGGTGATCGCCTGCTGGTGGCGCAGGGCGGAAAGGGCGGCTTGGGCAATATGCACTTCAAAAGCTCGGTCAACCGCTCGCCGCGCCAATCCACACCCGGCACGCAGGGCGAGGAGCGCGAGCTGCGTTTGGAGTTGAAACTGCTGGCCGATGTCGGTCTGCTGGGCCTCCCCAATGCCGGCAAATCCACCTTGATCCGCGCCGTATCGGCGGCAACGCCAAAAGTCGCGGATTACCCGTTCACCACGCTGTACCCGAATCTGGGTGTGGTCAGCGTCGAGCCGCATCGCAGCTTTGTGATCGCCGATATTCCCGGCCTGATCGAAGGCGCGGCGGATGGCGCCGGCCTTGGTGCGCTGTTTTTGCGCCATATCCAACGCACCGGCCTGCTGCTGCATCTGGTTGAAGTTGAGCCGCTCGATGGCAGCAATGCCGCCGATCTGGTGCGCGCCATCGAGCACGAGCTGGAAAAATTCGATGCTGGCCTGATGGATAAACCGCGCTGGCTACTGTTCAACAAAGCCGACCTGCTGACCCCAGAAGACGCCCGCGCACAGGCCGAGAAAACCGTCGCCGAATTGGGTTGGCAAGGGCCGTGGTTCATCATCTCGGGCCTCGCCCACGAAGGCACCCGCGATGTGATGCTGAAGGTGCAGGCGTTTCTGGATGAGCAGAAACGGTTGGAGCTTGAGGCCGAAGCGGTCGATAACTGGCAAGCGTGATCCAACCGTGAGCAGGGATGGCGGTCGCAGCATTGGCGGTGGTCGCATGGCCCGCGTCACACCCGCGATGGATTGAGGGTGGATTGCAGTCTCGGCCGTATCCCGGCTGACTTGCGCATCACGCATAATGCGCGCCATGACCATTGCCTCGGCCGCGTTGTTGCTGTTCATCATCCTCGACCCGCTGGGCAATGTGCCGGTGGTGTTGAGCCTGCTGCGTTCGCTGCCGGCGCGTCGGCAATTGATCATCATCGCCCGCGAATTGCTGATCGCGCTGGTCGTGCTGATGCTGTTCCTCTGGTTCGGCAAATACGCGCTGGAGGCGATGCATTTGCGTCAGGAATCGGTGGCGATTGCCGGTGGCATCGTGTTGTTTTTGATCGGCATCCGCATGATCTTCCCACCGGCCGAGGGCATCATGGGCGAGTTGCCCGGTGGTGAGCCCTTCATCGTGCCGCTGGCGATCCCGATGATCGCCGGGCCATCCGGGATGGCCGCCGTGATGCTGATGGGTACCCAGTATCCCGACCGGATGGGCGAGTGGAGCCTGGCCCTGATCATCGCGTGGGTGGCCACGGCTGTCATCTTGATGTCATCAACCCTGCTCTACAAATTGCTCGGCCACCGCGTGCTGACCGCGGTCGAGCGCCTGATGGGCATGCTGCTGGTGGCAATCTCGGTGCAGATGTTCCTTGATGGGCTGAGCTCGCATTTCGGCATGAGTTGAGGTGCCAGCCACGGCCGGGGGTAGGCTAGCCGGTGCGCTCAAGCCGGTGTGCCGGAACCGGATGCTGCGATGCAAGAAAATTTGCAGATGATGCAGCATTCGATTCACGGTTTTGTCATAATGGCGCGCTAAGGTGTTAAGCCATTGTTAACCCCATACGGCTTGGTATCCGCAAACGCGGATCGAGCCGCGTTTGCGTCCAACCCACTCGAGACACTGCCGATGAATCGCACCCAGACCCTCCGCCGGTCCAAGCTCGCGCTTGGCCTGATCGCTGCGCTGGCCGCCGCCCCCGTATTTGCCCAAAGCACCTCCGCCGGTGTCGGCGGCTTGGTGACCGGCGGCAACGGCCAGCCCGTGGCCAATGCCGAAGTGACCATTACCCACGTTGAGTCGGGTACCGTCAGCCGCGTCACCACCGATGCCAGCGGCCGCTACAACGCCCGCGGCCTGCGCGTCGGCGGCCCGTACACCATCGTCGTCAACAAGGCGGGCGAGGGTACGGAAACCGAAAACAACATCTACCTGCCGTTGAACCAGGTGGCCACCGTCAACGCCACACTGCGCGCCCAGCAGGCGCTGGATACGGTGGTGGTGGTCGGCACCGCTGGCCCGGAAATCTTCAGCCAAAACCGCATGGGCACAGCGACCAACGTGACCCGCGAAACCATGGACGCGCTGCCGTCGGCCAACCGCAACATTCAGGATTTCATCCGTCTTGACCCGCGTATTTCGCAGGTCAGCAAGGCCGATGGCGCGATTTCGGCCGGTGGCCAGAACAGCCGCTACAACGCGATCAAGATCGACGGCGTCAGCGCCAGCGATCCGTTTGGTCTGGAATCCAACAACCTGCCGACCGAGCGTCAGCCGGTGTCGATGGATGCCATCCAGGAAATCAACATCGATCTCGCTAACTACGACACCACCATCTTTGGTGGCACCGGTGCGGTGATCAACGCGGTGACCAAATCCGGCACCAACAAGTTCACCGGCAGCGTCTATGGCGCCTACCGTGATGGCGATTGGGTGCGCAAGGATCTGCGTGGCATCCCGTTTGCCGGCTTCACCGATGAGAAGACCTACGGCATGACCTTGGGCGGGCCGATCATGAAGGATCGTCTGTTCTTCTTCGTCAACTACGAAAAATTTGTGCGCAACGCGCCGGGCATCAGCCTGTCCGATACCCCGTATGGCCGCCAGATTTTTGATGCCGACATCACCGCCGTGCAGAACGCGGCAACGGCATGGGGCTTCAGTGCCGGCAGCGTCGACGTGCCGGGCAACAAGACCGAGATCGAAGAATACGCCGCCAAGATCGACTGGAACATCAACGACAGCCACCGCTTTGCCATCCGCTACTCCAACATGGAGCAGACCGTGGCGCGCTTCCCGGGTCTGGCCAGCGGCACGGTGTCACTCAGCAGCTATTGGTACGACCAGCCCAAGACCTTCAAGAGCGTCACCGCTGAATTGTTCTCGGATTGGAGCGAAAACTTCACCACCGAGTTCAAGATCAGCCGCCGTGACTACCGTGCCGAGCGCGTGCCTTACAGCAACCTGCCCAGCATCCGCATCAATGGTTTTGGCACCAACAACTCGTCGATCTTCGTCGGTACCGAGCAGAACACCCACGTCAACATCATCGATACCAAGGAAACCACGGCATTCGGTGCGGGCATCTTCTACGCGGGCGATCACACCATCAAGTTTGGTGCCGATTACAGCAAGAACGACGTGCTGAACTTCTACGGTCGCAATCTCAATGGCGTCTATGTCTTCAATAGCCTGGCGGATTTCGTCGCCGGTACGCCGAGCACCTACCAGTTGCGTGCACCGCGCGCCGGTGGCAGTCGTGATGACATCCCGGCCAGCTACACCCTGAAGAATCTGGGCCTGTTTGCGCAGGATAGCTGGGCGATTACCCCGGATTTCACCTTGATGTTCGGCGTGCGCATCGACAAGCCTGATTTCAGCGATCAGCGCTTCTTCAACCAGCGCGTTTACGACGTGTTTGGCTATGACAACACCAATACCGTCGACAAGAAGCTGGTGCAGCCGCGTATCGGCTTCAACTGGACCCCGATGAGCGATCTGCGCGCCCAGTTGCGCGGTGGTGTCGGCCTGTTCAGCGGTGCCGCGCCGAACGTCTGGCTGTCGGGTACCTATTCCAACACCGGCCTGAACTACGTCGAATACGATCTGCGTGGCGCCAACGCACCGGCGTTCAGCCCGCAGGTACCGCCGTCCACCACCGGGATGAATCCGGCTGCGGGCCGCCAGAACGTCGATATCGCCGCACCGGGCCTGCGCCTGCCGTCGGTATGGAAGGCCAACCTGGCGTGGGAGCAGGAGCTGGGCTGGAACGATGTGGTGTTCTCGGTTGAATTGCTGGCCACCAAGGTCAAGGATGCGATCTACTTCGAGCGCCTCGATGTGATGAACCCGACCACCACCGGCCCGGACGGCCGTGCGATCTACTGGAATGACGCGGGCCGCAACCCGGCCAACGCCGGCCGCTTCGGGATGGAAACCGGCCGCGTCGGCGGCAGCAACTGCTCGGCGGCTGTGGTTAATGCCGGCCGCTGCCCGGATGTCAAAGCCAACCGTCCCGGCGATATCGGCGATGTGATGCTGATGCGCAATACCAGCAAGGGCAGCAGCCAGCAGTTCACCATCGGCGTGCAAAAGCCGCTGACTGAAACCTGGGGCTGGAGCGCGTTCTACACCCGCACCAATGCCTGGGAAGTCAGCCCGCTGACCAGCTCGCAGAACACCTCCAACTGGAACAACACGCTGATCTTCAATGCCAACGAGAACGTCGCACGTCGTTCGCGTTATGCGTTGCAGGATCGCGTCAGCGGCACGGTCGAGTTCAAGAAGGCGTTCTTCGGTGATTACAACACCCGCGTCGGCCTGTTCTACGAAGGCCGCAGCGGTCGTCCGTTCAGCTACATCTTCTACAACGATGTCAACGGCGACGGTGCCAACACCAACGATCTGTTCTACGTGCCGGCAGCGCCGGGCGATGTGCTCTGGATGGGCAACACCGCGGCTGATCGGACCGCGATGGAGCAGGCCTTCTTCAGCTGGTTGGATCAGAACCCGGAGCTGGCCAAGTACAAGGGCCAGGTCGCACCGGCCAATGCCTTCAAGGCCAAGTGGACCAACAGCTTCGACCTGCGTATCTCGCAGGAGCTGCCGGGCTTCTGGCGCGGTCACAAATCCGAGATTTCGCTCGACATCATGAACATCGGCAACCTGATCAACAAGGATTGGGGTCTGATCGACGATTACGGCTTCTTCTCGACCCGCCGCGTAGCCAACTACGCCGGTATCGACCCGAACACCGGCAAGTACATCTACAACTTCACCGGCAGCACCGACAACCCGCAGATCCAGGAAAACAACAACGACAAGGGCAACACCGGCGTGTCGCGCTGGTCGGTGATGCTGGGCCTGCGTTACAAGTTCTAATCGATAACCACCTCGATAGAAGACCCGAAACGGCCGGCAGAACCCGGCCGTTTCTTTTTGCCGCCTTTCGGCCTCATCGCATCGCGAGCAAGGCTTGCTTCCACAGATAACCAGCTTCAGCCTGTGTTGTAGGAGCGGGCCTTGCCCGCGACAGGCAGCTCGCCGCCTTGTCGGGGTTTCGCTGCATCCGCAACGCCGCAATTCACCGCGATACGCTAAAGTCAACGCATGCATACCCAACTCCAAGAACAACCTGCACCCTCCCGTTCCACCTTGCCTACCGTCAGCGCCAGCATCTATCCCCGAGGCGGGTTGGATGTGCTCTCGCGCGAGGAAGTCGCCCGGCTCAAAGACGCCTCGAGCGGCGGCATGCACGAACTGCTGCGCCGTTGTGCGTTGGCGGTATTGACCACAGGCAGCACCTCGGATGACCCCACCGCCGCGCGCGAGCTGTACCCGGATTTCGATATCCAAGTGACTCAGCAGGATCGTGGCATCCGCATCGATCTGCATCACGCGCCGGCGATGGCCTTCGTCGATGGCCGCATCATTCGCGGGGTGGCCGAATTGCTGTTTGCCACGGTGCGCGATCTGGCCTATGCCGCGATCGAAATGGTGCCCGAATGCGTTGATGGTTTAGACAGTGGCACCGAGATCACCGATGCCGTTTTCCGCATCCTGCGCAATGCCCGCGTGTTGTACCCGACCGACCCCAATCTGGTGGTGTGCTGGGGCGGGCATTCGATTGGCCGCGATGAATATCTCTACACCAAAGAAGTCGGCTACGAATTGGGCCTGCGCGGCATCGATATCTGCACCGGCTGCGGCCCGGGCGCGATGAAGGGGCCGATGAAGGGTGCGACCATTGCCCATGCCAAACAGCGTCAGCGCCGCTCGCGCTACATCGGCATCACCGAGCCGGGCATCATCGCCGCCGAATCACCAAACCCGATCGTCAACAATCTGGTCATCATGCCGGATATCGAGAAGCGCCTCGAAGCCTTCGTGCGCATGGCCCACGGCATCATCGTGTTCCCGGGTGGCGTCGGCACGGCGGAAGAAATCCTCTACCTGCTGGGTATTTTGCTGCGCGAAGAAAATCAGGATATCGAGTTCCCGCTGGTGTTCACCGGCCCGGTATCGGCAGCGCCGTACTTCGAGCAGATCGATAAATTCATCCGCCTCACCCTGGGCGAGGCCGCCACCGGCCGCTACCGCATCATCACCGGCGACCCGGTGGAAGTCGCCAAGCACATGGCCGCTGGCATCGCCCGCGTGCGCGAGCAGCGGGTGGCCGAAAAGGATTCGTTCTTTTTCAACTGGGGCCTGCATATCCCGCTGGCCTATCAGCAACCGTTTGACCCCACCCATGAGGCGATGGCCGGCCTTGATCTGCACCACGGCCGCAAGCCGCATGAACTCGCCGCCGACCTGCGCCGCGCCTTCTCCGGCATCGTCGCTGGCAACGTCAAAGAGCCCGGCGTGCGCCGCATCGAAGAACACGGCCCATTTGAAATCCACGGCGCACCCGACATGATGGAATCGCTCGATGCCCTGTTGCGCGCCTTCGTCGAACAACGGCGGATGAAGATTTCCGGCGAGTACAAGCCGGTGTATCGCATCGTGACGTGACGGGCGCGGATCAGCTCACACCACCACCGCTGCTTTCGGGAGCAGGGCGGGCAAGGCCTGCTCCCACAATCACCTCTCCCTCGGGAGAGGTCGAAACCGCTTAGCGGTTTCGGGTGAGGGCTGGATACTCAAGCAGGTTTCCGGCCTTGTGGGGCCAATCCACATCGCTGCGTTTGCCCTCACCCCCAGCCCCTCTCCCACTGGGAGAGGGGAGCAGCGCGGGCATGGCCCTCACCTCTCCTGCGGTTTCGGGAGAGGGTCGGCTGCCGGGGCGGTTTCCGATCTCGTGGCGTGCAAAGGCATCGCTGCGTCTGCCCACCTCGCAGCTCAACGTGGCAACACGATCTCCACCACGTAATTGTCCTTCTCGATATACGTCAGCAGGCGCGCCCGGCCCTCGGCCAAGTCATCCAGGCGTGCTTGCGTGGCCTCGATGCCGATCTTGTGGCCGGTTGCGGAATCACGCAGCTCGGGCGGCAATGGGTTGCTCACCCGCAGGCGGAAACCGCGTGGCTCATGATCGAGCGCGATGCGGATTTCCCCGCCGGCCGGACGTTGCTCGACACCGTGGCGCACCGCGTTCTCGGCCAATGTCTGCAAGGCCAAGGCAGGCAGGCGCGCGTTCACCGGCATGGGCTCGGGCAGTGCCCAGACCACACGCAGGCGATCACCCAGCCGTAGTTGCTCGATCTCAAGGTAGCGCCGGGTCAGCTCGATTTCCTCAGCCAGCGTGTGTTGATCGGTGCGCGATAATGCGGCGCGAAACAAATCAGCCAAATCCAGCAGCACGCGCTCGGCCTCGTCGGGCCGCTCGTGTATCAGCGCGGCGGCCGTATTGAGTGTGTTGAACAAAAAATGCGGGTTGACCCGCGCGCGCAGCGCATCCAATTGCGATTGCTTGGCTTGCAAGGCAAGTTGTTGCGCCTGCCAGTGGTTCTGCACCACGATGGCGGCAAAGATGCCAACCACCGAAAGCAGGCCGGCCATGCGCAGCCATTGCATCATCACCCCATGCGCGGGCTGTGCGCGCACTTCCGGCAGGATCAGCCAAAGCAGCAGGCCAAGCAGCAGCGTGATGACCGCCATGCTGAAGGTCGAGACCCACGCCAGCTGAAAGGTGCTGAGCCGGGCCAGATGCCGGCGCAGGGCATACAGCGTGCCCAACGTAAGTAATGCGATCCACTGCAGTTGCAGGGATAACAAACCAAATTGGATCCAGCGATTGCCCTCGATGCCGGGGGCCAAGGCCAGCACCAAGGCCAAGCCTTCCGCTGCCAGAATTACCCGGATGATGGCCGCGCCGCGCCACAGGGTTTCAAGTGGATTGGTGGGGGCTTGTGCAGCGCCGGGCATTGCGTTTACCGTTCAGCCCCGGTGCAGGGCCGCCTGTCGGCAACCGTCTTGGCGCGGTATCGCCGCGCACTAGTATTCGCTTCATTGACCATGGGGGCATCATGCGTTTGTGCATCAACAAAGTCCAATCCCGGATCGGGCAAAAGCAGGGCGGCTTCACGTTGGTGGAGCTGATGGTCACCATTGCCGTGCTCGCGATCATTTCCACCATTGCCTACCCCAGCTTCACCTCGATCATCAACAGCAACCGTTTGACCTCCGCCGCCAATGAAGTGCTGGCCTCGGCGCAGTTGGCGCGCTCGGAGGCGGTGCGCCTTAATCAAACGGTCGTATTGTGCCCCGCCAATGCCGCGCTGAGCGCATGTGACGGCAACGATTGGCAAAACTGGTTGTTGCTTGATCAGGCCGGGGCCGTGTTGCGTAGCTGGCAGGTCAAGCCGCCGGTGCAAATTATCGCTAGCGCCAACATCAGCGGCAACGACGATCAGCTGGTTTTCTCTCCCGATGGTTTCGCGCGCGATGCCAGCGGCCTGCTTTTGAATGCCAGCATTGCCAGCTGCATCCCCACCACCCAGCCGACGGACAACCTGCGTGCCGTACGTATCGGCGGCGGCAGCCGGATGAATGTGCAGCCAGTGAATGGTGCCGGTGCCTGTGCGGCCCCGGCCAATAACTGACCGGAGCACCGATGAAACCCATGTTCATTGATGGCTACAAAAATCAGACAGGCGTCAGCCTTATCGAGGTGATGGTGTCGGTGCTGATCCTCGGCGTCGGCCTGCTCGGCATCGCCGCGATGCAGGCAGCGGCACTGCGCAATAACGAGGGCGCGTATGGCCGCAGCCAGGCGGTTATCCAGAGCTACAACATTATAGAGGCCATGCGCGCCAATCGCGGCGGGGTGCTGGCCGGCGATTACAACATGGCGTTGACTTGCACGGCCCCGGCCGGGACCGGCACGCTTGCATCTGCGGATTGGAATGCGTGGATTACGGCGATGAAAGCCGAGCTGGGCGATACCGATAACACCTGCGGTGCCGTGCAGTGTGCCGACGACACCTGCACCGTCACCGTGCAATGGGATGACAGCATCGGCACGCATGCGGATGCAGCGGCTATTACTGCGGCCGAAACCCGCACCTTTACTACGGTGACCCGGATATGAGAAAGCCCCATAGCCATCTGTCACCGCGCCGCTCATCGGGTTTCACCCTGATCGAGCTGATGGTCGCCCTCTTGCTTGGCTTGCTGGTATTGGCGGCAGCGCTGGGCTTGTTTTTGACCAACCAACGTACCTACCGCGCCACTGAAAACCTCAGCAGGGTGCAGGAAAACGCCCGCGCCGCCTTTGAATTGCTGGCAGCGGACATCCGGGCAGCAGGCGGCAACCCCTGTGGTCGTCAGCAAACGGTGGCCGGTGGCAATACCGTCGGCATGAGTGTGTTCAATGTGCTCAATAACCCAACGGCCAATTGGTGGTCCAACTGGGGCGTTGGCGCGGATGCCATCATCGGCTTTGGCGGCACTGCGCCGTTTGCCGATGCCGCATTCGGCACCGGTGCCGCGCAACGTGTATCCGGCACCGATGCACTGCAATTGATGGCGGCAGGCAACCGGCAGGCGGTGGTGGTCTCGCATGATGAGGGCGAGGCCAAATTCGTGATGCGCAATGGGCAACATGGCTTCCAGCCAGGTCAGATATTGATGGTCTGTGGCCCCGGTGCGATGGCCGAACAAGTGCTGAGCCGGGCAGTGATTTTCCAGATGACCGGTACTACCGGCCAACTTTCGGTCGGGCATGGTGAAGGCGGCGGCTCGCCGGGCAACGTGACCGACGAGCTTGGCGGCTATCTGGTCGATGGTGCCGTCGTCGATCCCGCCAGCTACAAGTTCGGCGGCAATTCGATCATCACCGATTTCCATTCCGCGCGCTGGTTCATCGGCAACAATGGCCGGGGCGGGCGCTCGCTGTACCAAAGCCTGCTTGGCGGCGGTGCTGCTGTGCAAACACAGGAAATTGCCGAAGGCGTCGAGAACATGAGTTTGACCTATCTCGTGCCCTCGGCCAGCGCCTATCTGGATGCGGCAAGTGTTGGGGCGCGCTGGCAAGAAGTTACCGCCGTGCGTATCAGTCTGCAATTTTCCAGCCCGCATCAGGTCGGCACCGATGGCGCCAATCTACTCCGCACAATGACCAGTGTGGTATCCATCAGGAATCGCATACCATGAATGCATTGAATTGCCGCCGATACGGCGATGGCCAGCAGGGTATCTCCCTGTTGGTGGTGCTTATCTTGTTGCTGATCATGTCGGTGCTGGGTTTGGCCGTATTGCGCGGCACTCTGATGCAGGAGCGCATGAGCGCCAACCTGCTGGATCGCAGCCTTAACTTCCAAGCCGCCGAGGCGGCGTTGCGCGAGGGCGAGCTGCTGGCCCAGGCTCAGGGGGCAAGTGTCCCAACGGCCGGTAGTGGCTGCGTCAATGGCCTGTGCGAGCAGCCCGACCCAAACAATGCGCCGCGCTGGGAAACTGATGGGTTTGCCGGATGGCGGGCGGCCAGTACCTCATTTGCCGGCACCATGGCATCGCCCTCAAGTTTTTTTGTCGAACATATGGGTAATGCCGAAATCGATTTTGCTTGCAACGAAGATCCAGAAAAAAGACAGAAATGGACTTGCGTGCGCCCAATATATCGCATCGTGGCGCGCAGTAATGCGGCAGGGCGTGCCAGCGTCACATTGCAATCGGGCTATGTAGTCCGCTGAGCGGGGTTCAAGATGAAAAATACCAACTATCATTCCATTTTCCCGGTGTTTATGATGGCTCTTGCCAGCACCCTGTTCGCCGGGGTGGGCTCATCCGCACGCGCGGCGGGCATTGTCTTTCCGGATACGCCGCTGCAATCCGGTACCCGGGTTGAGCCGAATATTCTATTTATTTTGGATGACTCCGGGTCGATGGCTTGGGATGCGATGCCGGCCAGCAGTATTCAGGCAGGTATTGAAGGCCAGAGTTATGTCAATAATTCTGTCTATTACAATCCTGCGCTGAATTATCGCCCGTGGAAACGGCCGGACGGGGGCGAAATGGTGGGGGGGGGGGACTACACGGCTGTTTATGGTAGTTACAATCTGGTTGGCGGCTCGACCATCAATCTTTTCGACCCCAGCAGTTGCCGCAGATTCAACAGGAATAATAATTCGACCATTGATGAGTTGACAAGCGGTGGTGCGCAAGTATGTGGTGGGGTGCAGACATTTTATGTGCCGAGGGATGTGAGTAATAATTCCTCGGCTTACCTAGCCAATCAGAGTAATTATTATCGCTATCAAATTCTCACCAATGGCCGGGTGGTCAGAAGCGAGTGGCTGTCCCGGTCGGGAGGGGCGCCTAACTACAATAATGGTGTGTCAAGCGTGGGCTGTACTAGCTCCGGTACCGGAGCCGCTTGGAGGCAGTGTACTTATCTCACTCCCACCGGGCGCACCGAGGCAGCTGAGCGGCAAAACTACGCCATTTGGTTCTCTTATCACCGTACCCGCATGAAAGCAGCCAAGGCAGGTGCAGGCGAGGCTTTCGTTGGTATGGACACCGCCAAGGTGCGTGTGGGCTTTCGTACCATCTGGGCACGTAATAGTGGCAGCACGCCGGTCAATCGGCCAACCCATGCGGTGCCGATCCCGGTAGCCTATAATAATGGCCTGTTTGAGGATGCTGCGGATAGTAATGGTGTTATCTACAAAAACAAAACCCAGTGGTTCGAGCGTTTGTATGGAACAATCGGTTCCAGTGGTACGCCATTGCATGGTGCGCTGGATAGCGCTGGGCGCTATTTCCAGAGTAGTGCAGCGAATGGGCCCTGGGGGCCGCAGACGGGTGCGGATCAGATATCATGTCGGCAGAATTTCACCATCTTGACCACGGACGGTTATTGGAATGACACAAGCAGCAATTATTCGGCCAGTGTAGGGGAGCAGGACAATGCCGCTGGCACCCCGATGAGCGGGCCCGGTGGCCAGAGCTATACCTATACACCAGCCCCCCCTTATGCCAGTACGCATTCCAATACCTTGGCTGACGTGGCCATGCGATACTGGAAAACCGATTTGCGTACCGATATGCCGAATGTGGTGCCTTCGTCCAGCGAGAATCCTGCCTTTTGGCAGCATATGGTGACGTTTGGCATCTCCATCGGCTTGAAGGGTACGCTGGATCCCAACAATAGCGCCACGGTTGCAGGGTTGAAAGACGGTAGTATTGTATGGCCCAATCCCAATGCAGCCGAAGATGAAAGACGCATTGACGACCTGTGGCATGCCGCTGTTAACGGCCGTGGCCAGTTCATCGCGGCGGCCAATCCCACAGAGTTTGCCAATGGCCTGAAGGCGGCCTTGTCGAAAATTTCTGAGCGGCTGGGTTCATCCAGTAATGTCGCGGCGAGCACCACCGGCCAAATCACCACTGGCTCGATGGCCTTTTCGGCCAGTTTCGTCAGCGGCACCTGGACGGGTGAGTTGCAGGCGTATGCCATCGATAGCAGCGGCATTACCGGCGCTTCCAAGTGGAAGGCTTCCGAGGGTATCCCGACAGCAGCCACGCGCAAGATATGGACCATCGACAGCGTGACCAAGACTGGTACCACCTTCCCGACTGCGGCCCAGTTGCCATTATTGGCGCGCAGCCCGGTATCCGCGGCCGACAATCTGGCCTATATCAAAGGCAATCAGAGCCAGGAGGGCGATAACCCGGACGATCTGCGCAAGCGCAGCACCGTACTGGGCGATATCATCAACTCCTCGCCTGTGTACGATGCGGTCACCGATACCGTGTATGTGGGGGCCAACGATGGCATGCTGCATGCCATCAACGCCAAGGCAGCAGCGTCCGATGGCGGCGGCACTGAACGGTTTGCCTATGTGCCGGCTGGCATCAATTTCACCCATTTGGCCAGGCTGAGTGATCGCGCTTACAGCCATCATTATTTTGTCGATGGCCCGCTGGTGCTCTCCAGCCGCAGCCAAACCCCGAACAAGTCCTATCTTGCCGGTGCCTTGGGCCGTGGCGGCAAGGGCCTGTTTGTACTGGACGTGACCACGCCGGCCACGTTTGGCGCATCCGATGTCAAATGGGAGGCCAATGAAACCCCCGGCGGCAATATGGGCCAGATTCTGGGCAAGCCGATCATCGCGAAGCTCAACAACAGTGCCACAGCGGTGATCGTGCCCAATGGTGTCAACAGCAGTAATCATCGCGCCGCCTTGCTGATCTACGATCTTGTATCTGGTGCGCTGCTTGCTGAAATCGACACCGGGGCTGGCAACGCCGACTTGCCCAACGGCTTGTCGGAGCCGGTGGGGCGTGACATGAATGGTGATGGCGTAATCGATATCGTCTATGCGGGTGATATGCAAGGCAATCTCTGGAAGTTCAACCTGGCTTCCGGCACGGCAGGCAGCTGGACGGCAATCCGCCTGTATACAGCCACCGATGCCAGCGGCAAGCGCCAGCCGATCACCGGCGCGCCGGCATTTGCGCGTGACCCGGCCACTTATCGCAGCTGGGTCTTCTTCGCCACCGGCCGCTATATGACCACTGCCGATGTCACCGATACCAGCGTGCAGAGCGTCTACGCCATCCAGGATTTGAATACCGAGATTACCGGCCGCACCACGGCCAGCAGCTTCGGCGACTTGCAGCCGCGCCATCACAAAGTGACCAGCACCGTGCATGGCCGCGAAGTGCGCGGCTATGAGCCCAGCTCCCTGCTGCCGCTGGACAAGAAGGGCTGGTTCCTTGATCTTGTCGATCCACCCTCCCCGCCGGGTACCGCATCGGGTGAGCGAGTCGATACTGGTGTGCAAACCTTGTTTGGTGCGCTGGTGTACGCCTCGCGCGTGCCCAGCCACGACCCCTGCATGCCGGGCGGCGATGGCTGGCTGAACGCACTCGATGCCTTTACCGGTACCAGCCTGACGTACTCGTTCTGGGATTTGAATGCTGATGGCAGCTTCAAGGATGAGGTGATCGGCAGTGGTGAAGAGCAGCGTTCGGTTGGCTCGGTCAAGCTCGCTGGTGTGGGTAGCCGCCCACTATTGCTAGACGGCATGGCATTCACGCAGCTGGCGGATACTGGTGGTGGCTTTCTTGGTGGCGTCTATGGCATTCAAATTCAGCAAAGCTCCGCCACTGGGCGCGTCACATGGCGCGAACTGAAAGCCCCACCGCCTACCAGCGCCACTGCGCCCCCGCTCTGAGTACACACAGATGAAACCTGCAGATAGGCAAATACAAACCGGCTTCACCTTGATCGAGCTGATGATTGCGGTCGCCATCTTGGCCATCCTTGCCGGGATTGCGCTGCCCTCGTACAGCCAATATGTCATCAAAACACGCCGCGCGGCCGCAGCGGCCTGCGTACAAGAGGGCGCGCAATTCATGGAACGCTACCGCACCACCAACATGACCTACGCGGGCGGCGCGCCACCGGCCTGCAGCAGTGATATCAGTGCGCATTACACGGTTGGGTTGAGCGGCGCGGCTACGGCAGCCGCGTTCACTATCCAAGCCGTGCCGCAGGGCGCGCAGGCCACCAAGGACACCAAATGCGCCACGCTCAGCATCGACCAGCGCGGCACCCGCAGCGTATCTGGCACAGGAGGCACGGTGGCCGATTGCTGGTAAGTTGATTGCGACAAACGCTTGACCTTGGCGCGCAGTATGCCTATCATGCGCGCCTCCCCGCCCGAATAGCTCAGCTGGTTAGAGCACTTGACTGTTAATCAGGGGGTCGTTGGTTCGAGTCCAACTTCGGGCGCCATATTTCGGCAAGTTCGCATCCCTCGATGCGCAACCGGCCTTGGCAACACGCTTCACGGGCGGTTAGCTCAGCGGTAGAGCACTACCTTGACATGGTAGGGGTCACAGGTTCGAACCCTGTACCGCCCACCACTTTAAGTGGTTGATACGGCGCAACTTTATCGGTTGCGCCGTTTTTATTTGCCGCATCACTGACCCCGGGCTTGCACGGGGCCGAATGGTTTCAGGTGGAGCCTGGCAAAGCGGCCAGAGATACAAACCCCCGCCTACAGCGCCGCGCCGCCCAGTTTCCAGCTGAATTGCAGCCAATAGCTGCGGCCGACGGCGTCGTACCAGGAGATGTCGTAGTAGGGGTAGCTGATGTAGGTGGGGTCGCGCGGCGGCATTTTGTCCAGCACGTTGTTGACCGATAGTGCGATGCGCATACGGCTGTTGATGTCGTAGCGTGCGCCGGCATTGAAGCGCCAGGTGGCCGGTGTCCAGGCATCGTCATCGTAGTTGGCGATGCGGCCAAGGCGATGCCCGTACAGGCTGGCACCCCATGCGCCCTTGTCCCAGTTCACGCCCAGATTGGCTTTGCTGCGCGGGATGTAGAAGCCGGTATCAACCGCCAGTTGGTCTTCGACCGGGTCGCCGGGATACTGCTGGCTGGTGTGTTTATGCACCCAAGTGTAGTTGGCGCTGAAGCGGAAATCGCCAGCGGCTTCGGTGCGCAAGCGGTAATGGCTGGACAGATCGATGCCGGATGTTTCCTCGTGGGCGATGTTGATCGGGTTGAAGCGCACGCCGCGCAGCACGTCGCCGTTGTCGGCATCGCGCATCACCCGCGCTAGTGCATCGATGCAGGTGGGTGAGGTGGCATCGACCGGGCGGCCATCCATCGTCATCCCCAAGCGGCAGTTGGCCTCGTCGCGGAGCAGGGCGTCGATGCTGAAATCCTGCACCTGATTGCGGATGCGGATGTTGTAGTAATCGGCCGAGATATCGAAATCGGCGGTGGGCGACCAGACGATGCCGGCGGTCAGTGAGCGGCTGGTCTCGACATCCAGATCGGCGTTGCCGGTGCGGATATTGGTCACCCGGGCGCGGCGCAGGCTGGTGCGGCAATCGGCAATCGGTGCGGATGGATCATCGTCGCGGCACAGGTAGTAATCGGTGGCGCGGGTGCGAAAGTAATCCTGCCCGGCAAACAGATAATGCAGGTCGGGCGCGCGGAAGCCGGTGCCGTAGGAGCTGCGCAACAGCAGGCTATCAAGCGGCCGCCATTCCAGCCCCAGGCTGTAGGTGAACTTGCCCGGGTGGTTGCCGCCGTAGCTGTAGCGGTCGTAGCGACCGGCCACGCTGGCATCGAGTTTGGACAACAAGGGCGCGCGCAACTCGGCGGCGGCGCTCCAGTGGTTGCGGCTGCCACGGCCATCGCCATAACGGGCGCCGTAGTAGTCAGTGGTGAGGGCGATGGGGTCGGGGTTGATCGCATAGGATTGCCGGCCGTATTCGATCACCCCGGCAAAGCCGGCATCGCCAGCGGGCAGGCTGAACAATGCCGGGCTGTTGACGGTGAAAGAGGCGGTATCGTTTTGCGCCTTCGGGTGGAAGGTGGATGTGGCCGCGATCGAGGCATATTCCGCGCCACTCAGCGGGCGGAACAGGCGTGCCGGGTCGGCATCGTAGATCGCGTAGCCGTCATCGTCATAGCCTTCGGGCGCCCCCAATAACAGCCGGTTGGCGGCATCGGCCTTGATCCGGGCAAAGCTGACATCGGCCTTGTACTGCGAGTGGCTGTAGGTGGCCTCCCAGTCCCAGTTCTCGCTCCAGCTGCCCTGCAGGCCGGTGGCCAGCGAGAACGTCTTTTGCGTGTTGCGGTTCATGCCGTTGCCAAGCCCGCCCATTTCCTCCGGCGAGAACTGCCGCCACCATGCTTCGTAACGGTCGGTACCGGCGTTGTAGAAGACATTGGCGTAATTGCGGGTCGATGCCTCATCCTGAAATGCCCAGCTGGTGGTGTCGTTCATCAGTGCGACTTTTTGCCGCCCCAGCTGCAGGTCGGCAAACCAGCGCAGATTGTCGGCGAACTGGTACTGCATCGAGGCATAGGCATTCACGCCCTTGCGTTCTTGCTCGATGGTGCCGTAGGCGATCGCGCGCGCGCTGCCGCAATACGGGCCGTAATCGCCTTCGGCCAGTACGGTGGTGCCATTGTTGAGGCCTTGCATCGCCGCGCAGGCATCGCCCGGCGCGATGTTTTCGCCCTCATCATCGTCGTAGATCTCGGCGATCAGGCGCGGCAGTCGACCTTCGGCGTCCGGTGCGTTGAGGGTGGAGGATTGGATGCTGCGACGGGTCGCCCACAGTGGCCGTTTGTTCTGGATTTCCAGACCAAAAACACCGCTGAAAGCGCCGCGCTCGATGCCGCTGGTCAGCGTCAGCTTGTGCGAATCGCCGCCGCCACGGCTGGTGCCGCCATAGCGATAGTCGATGGTTGTGCCATCGGCGGATTTTTTCAGGATGAAATTGATGACGCCGGCCATCGCGTCCGAGCCATAAATCGCCGAGGCGCTGCCGGTCAACACCTCGACCCGCTCGATCATCCCCAGCGGGATGTTGCCGATATCGGTGAAGTTGCTGCGGCCCTGCAGCGGCAGCGGGAAATCGGCGATGCGCCGACCATTGACCAAGACCAGGGTGTGATTCGGCCCCAGCCCGCGCAGATTCACTTGTTGCGCGCCGGGTGTGGTCACCGCGCCCATCGAGGATTGCTGGCCCTGGGTTTCGCCGCCGTTTTGCGAGAGCGAGCGCAGTACGTCGGGCACGCTGGTGAAGCCGGCAGCCTGGATTTGCTCGGCGGAAATGGTGGTGATGGCCGCCGGCCCCTCGACTTGGGTGCGCGGGATGCGCGAGCCGGTCACGGTGATGGTATCGAGGGTCTTCTTTTGCTCCGCGTCCTGCGCGTGTGCACTGCCGGCAGCCGCCAGCAACAAACCGATCTGGATAGCGCGGCCTAGGATGTGTTTTTTCATGCGTTGTCCGTCCTGCTGGTATGAGGGGCGCGCGTCCGGTGCTGGCGCGCGATGGCAGCGTTGCCTTGGCCGCTCCTGTGCGCAGTATCCACCGTTCGGGTTTGTTTTTGGCGAGGCTGTCAAGGCCATCTATACGCCGATTTTTTCTGCCTGTCATGCGACTTTCGTCACGGATCTGGCGGCGTCGGATGTGCTAAACATGCACATTGTCGCCTGCAGGTAAAGTCATGCCCCGCCAGCACGTGTGCCGATCCCTTTTGGCCGTTGCCGTGCTGCTGTTTGCACTGGCCGGTTGCGTCACGTTTGGCGGCGGTACCCGCTACGCCGGCTATGACTACTACAGCATCGGCGATACCCAGCTACCGACCCCCGGCAAGCTGCAGCCGGGTCTATTGTTGATCGGTGGCGGCGATTGGCCGGTCGATGCCTTTCACTGGTTTTTCGAGCGCGCCGGGCATGGCCACATCGTGATCCTGCGCGCCTCACTGGGTGATGCCAACCAGCGCGAAATGTATGAGGAGATCGGCGGGGTCGCCTCGGTGCAAACCTTCGTGTTCAAGTCACGGCAGGCGGCGTATTCGCCGCACGTGCTGGAGGCGATCCGGCGTGCCGATGGCATCTACCTGGGCGGCGGCGATCAGTCGCGCTATGTGCGTTACTGGCAGGGCACGCCGGTCGAAGAGGCGCTTAATCGCCATGTTGCCTTGGGCAAACCGCTGGGCGGCACCAGTGCCGGCTTGGCGGTGCAGGGGCGCTATGTCTATGGCGCGCTCGATGGCGGCAGCCTGACCAGCGGACAAGCCCTGACCGATTCGCGCAGCCGGCGGATTACTTTGGTCACCAACTTCCTGCGCTTGGAGCCGCTGTATTCAGCCGGCGTCTTGACCGACACCCACTTCAACGAGCGTCGTCGGCAAGCGCGGCTGATGACGATGATGGCCAATCTGCACGAGCGGCACCCGGAGTTGCCGGTATTGGGCCTGGGCGTGGATGAGCAGACCGCACTCGCCATCGATGGCATGGGCGAGGGCCGCCTGTTTACCAATACCGGTGGCCGCGCCTGGTTGTTCCGGCCGGGCGATTACGCCTTGAACCGGCGGCACCCGATCCGCGCCGACGACTGGCAATTGATCGGCATCGGCCGTGGCAGCCGCCTCGATACCCGCGATTGGCAGGTCAGCGATGCCGAATTCAATGTCACCATCAGCATCCGTGATGGCGAAGTGGAATACAGTGTGGATATCCCCGCCCCCAACCAGTCATGACCCGCCATCCCGGAGCCACGCCATGTCGTTTTCCCGTTTCGTCCTGCTCACACTCGGTCTTGGCTTGATGGCAGGCCCAGCCCACGCAGCACAGCCGACCTTGATCGTCCATGGCGGTGCCGGGGTGATTCGCGGCGATCTCAGCGCCGCCGACGAGCGCGAAATCCGCGCCGCGCTCAGCGATGCTCTGCGCCGTGGGCAGGCCGAATTGGCCGCAGGCAAATCCGCACTGGATGCGGTAACCGCCGCCGTCACCGTGCTGGAGGACAGCCCGCATTTCAATGCCGGGCGTGGTGCGGTGTTTACCCATGAGGGCCGCAATGAGCTGGATGCCTCGCTGATGGAGGGCAAGACCCAGCGCGCCGGCGCGGTGGCGGGCGTGCGCCATGTCAGGAACCCGATACTGCTGGCGCGCGCGGTGATGCAGCAATCCCCGCATGTGATGCTGGTAGGCGCAGGCGCCGAGACGTTCGCCAAAGAGCAGGGCTTCAAACTGGTCAATGCCGATTATTTCCGCACCGAGAAACGTTGGAACCAGCTGCAAAACCGGCAGCGCGAGGAGCGCGAAAAACAGGCTGCCACCACGCCCGACTACCTCAAGTACGTCGGCACGGTCGGCGCGGTGGCGCTGGATGCCGGGGGCAATCTGGCCGCCGCGACATCCACCGGCGGCATGACCAACAAGCGCTGGAATCGGGTGGGCGATAGCCCGATCATCGGTGCCGGGACCTGGGCCGATGCCGGCTGCGCAGTCTCCGGCACCGGCTGGGGCGAGTTCTACATCCGTACCGCCGCCGCGCATTCGATATGCGCCCGGGTCAAATACCTGAACGAATCGGCGGCCGATGCAGGCGCGGCCATCATCAATGGCGAAATCGTGGCGATGGGCGGCGATGGCGGAGCCATCGTGATGACGGCGGATGGCGGCTTTGCCTTCCCGTTCAATACCGATGGCATGTATCGTGGCTGGATCGGCCCCGATGCCGTGCCGCATGTGGCGATCTACGCCGGCGATGGCCTGCGCGGCGATGTCGAGTCCAAGCCCGCTGCCCCGGAAAAGCCCGCCACGCCGTCGCATTGAAATTTTTTGTCGCCAACCGTTGACATGGGCGGAAACGCCCGCCAGAATAACGGGCTGTTTCACCGCTGATGATTTCGGCGGAGGGATACCCAAGCGGCCAACGGGGGCAGACTGTAAATCTGCTGGCTTACG
>JAUNTK010000171.1 GCA_030538735.1 Pseudomonadota bacterium | reverse complement strand
TTGACCCCATACTCCCTTAGCAGGGGAGCCCCTTCGGCCTCTCGGGCAAGTCTCCGGGTGGTGCATCGGCGGCGTCAGCCGCGTCAGGCCGGCTAGGATAACCGCTCATTCGCCGGCTGGCAAACCCTGCGATGACGCTTCAGTGGTATCACCGCCATCAGCGATGCGCTTGTAGATTTCTTCGCGATGCACGGCGACATCCTTGGGTGCGGTGATGCCCACCCGCACCTGATTGCCCTTGACGCCGAGCACGGTAACGGTGACCGAGTCGCCGATCATCAGGGTTTCGCCAACGCGGCGAGTCAAAATCAACATGTAAAAAGCTCCTGTGTATTCGGGTCACACGTCGGTGTTATTCAATATCGTCAAGGATAGTACCAAGCTGAACGATATGGGGGGAAACACGAATGGTTTTTCGTGATCTGCGCAACGTTCGTCAGCTGCGGGCAGCCACCCAATCAGTGATGCCGGCCAAGGCTTGCGCCAGTGCTGGACTGTCCTCGCCGCCGCCCTGTGCCATATCCGGGCGGCCGCCGCCCTTGCCATTGATTTGACGGGCGACATCGGCCAGAAGTTCCCCGGCTTTGAGCTTGCCTTGCGCGGCACCGCTGACGCCGGCCACCAAGGCGACCTTGCCATTGCCATCGGCGCCGGCCAGCACGATCACCGCATCGCCCAGTTTTTGCTTTAGCTGATCCATCGCCTCGCGCAGGGATTTGGCATCTAGACCTTCCACCCGCGCAGCCAGCACCTTGATCCCGGCCACTTCTTGCGCTTGGCTGGCCAAATCGCCACTGGCCGAGCTGGCGGCCTTGGCCTTCAGTGCGTCCAGTTCACGCTCAAGCTTTTTGCTGCGATCAAGCAGGCCGCGCAGTTTGTCGTTGACTTCAACCGGGTTATTGCTGCCCAGGAGCGATGCGGCCTCAAGCAGGCGTTGTTCGAGGTGGCCGATATGGTTGAGCGCGCCTTGCCCGGTGACCGCTTCGATGCGGCGCACGCCAGCGGAGACGCCGCCTTCGGAGATGATCTTGAACAGGCCGATATCGCCGGTGCGGTGGGCATGGGTGCCGCCGCAGAGCTCGATCGAGCCTTCACCAAACTTCAGCACGCGCACTTCTTCGCCATACTTTTCGCCGAACAGCGCCATCGCGCCAAAATCGAGTGCGTCCTGCATCGCCATGTGGCGGATTTCGCCTTCATGGTTGGCGCGGATTTCGGCATTGACCCGGCGCTCGATCTCGGCCAGTTCTTCGGCCGTCACCGGCTGGAAATGCGAGAAATCAAAACGCAGGCGATCCGGCGCGACCAGCGAGCCCTTCTGTTGCACGTGGCCACCCAGCACATCACGCAGGGCAGCATGCAGCAGATGGGTGGCGCTGTGGTTGAGGATGGTGGCGGCGCGGCGTGCGCTGTCGATGGCGCCGTGTACGTGGTCGCCGACATGCAGCAAGCCGGCTTGCAGGCGGCCGACATGGCCGTGGAATTGGCCGGCCAGCTTGACCGTGTTTTGCACTTCAAAGCGGGTGAGTACGCCATCGAGTTCGCCGGTATCACCGACCTGGCCGCCGGATTCGGCATAGAACGGGGTGCGGTCGAGAATGATGACGATATCCTCGCCCGGCTCGGCGGTCTGTACCGGTTTGCCGTTTTGCAGCACGGCGACGATCTGCAGGCCGCCCGCCTCGGTTTGTTCGTAGCCAAGAAACTCGGTGGGTGTGAGTTGCGCGACCAGCTCGGCCGGCAGCACCAGGCCACCGCCAAACTTGCCGGCGGCGCGGGCGGTTTCCTTTTGCTGGTTCATCGCCGTATCGAAGCCGGCGGTATCCACCGACATGCCACGTTCACGGGCCATGTCCTGAGTCAGGTCGAGCGGGAAGCCATAGGTGTCGTACAGACGGAAGGCATCGGCACCGGGGATGGTATCGCCGGATTTCTCCGCTACGTCATTGAAGATGCGCATGCCGGCATCGAGGGTTTCAGCGAAGCGTTCTTCTTCGGCCTTCAGTGCACGTTCGATGGTCGCGCGTTGCTCGCGCAGGATCGGATACGCCTCGCCCATCAACTCGTCGAGCGTGGCGACCAACTGATGGAAGAACGGCTGACGCACGCCCAGCATCCAGCCGTGGCGCAGTGCGCGGCGGATGATCCGGCGCAGCACATAGCCACGGCCTTCGTTGGAGGGCAGCACGCCATCGGCGATCAAGAAGCTGGCGGCGCGGATATGGTCGGCGATCACCCGCAGCGATTTATTGCCCAGATCATCGGTGCCGGTCAATCGGGCGGCGTGCTTGATCAGGATTTGGAACAGGTCGATTTCGTAGTTGGAATGCACGCCTTGCAGCACCGCGGCAAGGCGCTCCAGCCCCATGCCGGTATCCACGCAGGGCGCGGGCAGCGGGGTCAGCGTGCCATCGGCGGCACGGTCGAACTGCATGAAGACGTTGTTCCAGATTTCGATGTAGCGATCACCGTCCTCGTCCGGCGATCCGGGCGGGCCACCGGCGTAGTGTTCGCCGTGATCGTAGAAAATCTCGGTGCAGGGGCCGCATGGGCCGGTCTCGGCCATCTGCCAGAAGTTGTCCGAAGCATACGGCGCGCCCTTGTTGTCGCCGATGCGGATGATGCGATCTTCCGCCAGGCCGACCACATCGCGCCAGATTTCAAACGATTCGTCATCGGTGTGATAGACGGTGACCAGCAGGCGATCTTTAGGCAGCTTCCAGACTTCAGTCAGCAGCTCCCACGCCCAAGTG
>JAUNTK010000170.1 GCA_030538735.1 Pseudomonadota bacterium | reverse complement strand
GCGGGGCCTTGGCGGCGTAGGCGCGGATGGTGTGGGTCGTCATGGCGAAGTCCTTGGCGGGTACGTGGGAGCGAGGGCTGGGCAGCACGGGCGACAAGCCTTGTCTTGGCAAGCGCTTGTGCGCGGCACTCAGATCGGTGCAAAGCCGGTCTTGCCCTCGAAGGCGACCGACAGCGCCAAGTCTTTCTGCGCCTGCAAAATCTGCAGGTTGTCGGCATAAGCTTTTTCCAGCGTGCCGTAGGTATCCACGCCCAGCGCGGTGCGCAACGGCGGTGCGGCTTGCCCGATCAGGCCCGCGATGGCCGCGGCGATCTTCACCGGGTCGCCGGCGATGTTGTCCTCGCCATGCAGCCGGATGTAGTTGCGCACGGCAGCTACCGCACCCTCCTTGTAGGCGGTGGATTCTTCTGTCCAGTTGGCGTTGGTGATGAACTCGGTTTTCATCGAACCCGGCTCGACGATGACCGTCTTGATGCCGAAACCCGCAATTTCCTGCGCCAGCGATTCGGCAAAGCCTTCCAGCCCGAACTTGGCCGCGTGGTACATCGCGCCGCCCGGAAAGCTCACGCGCCCGCCGACACTGGTGATGTAGACGATGGTGCCGCTTTTCTTCGCCCGCATGGCCGGCAGCATGGCGCGGGTGAGATAGATGGGTGCCACCAGATTCAGATCAAGCTGCTGCTGGACTTGCGCGTTGCTGAGTTCTTCCATGGCACCGAGGATCGAGCCGCCGGCGTTGTTGAGCAGCACATCCACATCGGGGTGGCGCGCGGCCACGGCGGCGATGTCATCGATGCGAGTGACGTCGAGCTTTTCGACCACCAGACGCCCCGCGTGCTGCTCGGCCAGCGCGGCCAGTGCCTCGGGCTTGCGCACGGCGGCGACCACGGTATGGCCATCGGCCAGCGCCTTCTTCGTCAGCTCCAGGCCGAGGCCGCCCGAGGCGCCGGTGATGAACCATTTCTGTTGAGTGGGGGTGGACATGTCATGCTCCTTTTCAGAGAGGGGGAGTGGATGCGTGCAGTCTAGAAGGCCGTTTTATTGATGAGTAGATAGCTATCGCTTGATGGACTTGTGAGCAGATTTCATTAGGGAAATACGCGAGGTCAATCCAGCGGGCGGTTCTCGGCCCAGTCCACGTACAGCAGGCGCTCGGCAAACAACCACTCGCCATCGACCTTGGCGAAGGTTTCGCCATAACGCAGCGCGGCCACCATCAGGCTGCGCTTGCCGCCGTTGTCGATGACGTGGTGGGCCAGGCAATAGGTTTCGCCGGTGGCGCGGGTTTCATCCAGCGAGAACAAGGTGCACTGGCCGACGAAGTGCATGGTGGCCGGGTACTGGTTGAGCGCATCGAACACCGGGGCCAGCTCGGCACGCGAATGCAGCTCCTGGGTCGGAACCGGGTTCTTGGCATCCATGTACACCACGAAATGCGTGTCTTCGGTGAACAGCGCCATCTGCCCGGCGGCATCGCGGCGGTCGGCACAACGCGCATAGGCATCGACCAGTTCACGGATGGCCAAGCGGTCGGCGGCTTCTTGCGGGGTGATGGCGGTGTGGCGCATGGATACTCCGACCAAAATGAGGAGGAACGAACAAACTAACGTGCCGCCGTCAGAGCAAGGTGATGACCACCCGGTTCAGTACCGTACCCTGTCGTTGAGCGCGTCTCGCCCGCGCCGGCAATCAACCGCTCAAGCGCACGCATATGGGAATTTCCAGTCCTGTGGCAGTATGGAAAGCCCATGCGGGATGCGTCCAAGACCTTTTCCCTATCAACGCAATAACCAGGAGGCATCAATGGAGCTGCGCCACCTGCGTTACTTCATCGCCGTAGCCGAGGAACTCAACTTCGGACGTGCAGCGCAACGCTTGCACGTATCGCAGCCCGCCCTGTCACGGCAGATCAAAGATCTGGAAAGCGAGCTCGGCTTTTCGCTGCTTGAGCGGCTGCCACGCGGGGCCAGCCTGACCGCCGCCGGCAACGCCTTTCTTGACGAAGCACGGCGGATCATCGCCGATCTTGTTTCCGCCCAGCTGCGCGCGGAAAAGATCGCCCGCGGCACCGCCGGCACGCTGAAAATCGGCGTCGCAACGGGGCTGGCCTGGCATGGGCGGATCGCCGAGTGCTTCAAACAATTTCGCGTCGCCTACCCGGATGCGCGGGTCGAGTTGATCCACAGCCTGTCCATCGAGCAGATCAATGCGCTGAGCGCAGGCGATCTGGATGTCGGCCTTGGCGCGGGGCTGCTGCCGCTGGGCGAGGACCTGCTGGCCAACCAATTTGCCCACGAAGGCCTGCGCCTGGCCGTACCAATAGGCCACCCACTGACGACCCTGCCAAACCCGACACTGGCCGCACTGCGCGAATATCCATTCATCTGGTTTCCACGCGAAATCAACCCGGCGTTCTACGATGCCATGATGAGCGCGTGCCAACGTGGTGGCTTGAATCCGCGCATCGTCCAGGAGGCAAGCGACCGCGACACCATGATGGGGCTTGTGCAATGCCAGGTCGGCCTGTGTTGGCAAAACGAATCTGCCCTCTGGCACCTGCCCCCCGGCGTGCAGCTGCTGCAGATCGAAGCAATGAACGTCAGCCTGCCATTCAACATCATGTGGAAGAAGGACAACACCTCCGCATTGCTGCACGGGTTTGTCGAGATATTTCGTGCGGCGGATCCGCCCAAACGCATGATTGCGGCTGCCATCGATGCAGACCGCCCGATGCGTGAAAACAGGCTGGTTGGGGTTGACCTGCTCCGGGATTTTCGGACCACGTAAAAGTTGAGAGGATGGCTTCCTTGC
>JAUNTK010000043.1:17277-21435 GCA_030538735.1 Pseudomonadota bacterium | reverse complement strand
CGCCTCGTCTCTCATGCCCTGCGTAATCTGCGTTGCCATGGGTTACCTCGATGTCCAAAATTGATCCTGTCGAGTGTCCACGTTGATTAGACCACCACATCCTGAATCCACGGGTGACGCGGGTCGATGAGGATGCGCACGATTACCACATCTACACAGAGGTGATGTAGTCGATCGCAGACTGCATCCGCTGTCAGTCGGATGTACTGGTCGGCTTCGGACGACGCGAGCGACATGCCAAAGGCCTGCTGATGCACGCCCGCCAGGTTCGGCTGTATATCGACAGGCGGCGTTTCCAGTGCCGGAACTGCGGCAAGACTCTCCACGAGACTCTGCCCGACGTGACCGAGTGCCACTGGCTGACCGCTAGGCTGGCACGCTGGATCGGCCAGCTTAGCCTCAAACGGCTGTTCCTGTCGATCTCCGATGCAACCGGCATCAACGAGCAGACCGTCCGCAACATCTTTCGCGACTACATCAGCGAGCCGGAAGCGAAGGTTCGCTTGCAGACGCCCAGAATCATGGGCATTGACGAAACCCATCTCATCAAGCAGCGCTGCGTGATCTCGATTATCGGCAACAAAACGGATGGTCAAATTTTGCTCTGCTCTCCATATAGCCGCTGCGCACGCAGGAGTTGTTCGCTGCGCATGACATGCATGATGAATACATGCGATGCATCTACACGGTAGAAGATACGACAGGGTGGCTCGATGAGTTCTTTGTAGCGGGATCGCTTGCCAAGTTCAGGTGGATAGCGTCCGCTTTTGGGATGCATTTCCAGCTGCTGCTCGGTGCGATTGAAGATGCGTCTGACCAGTTCGCTGGCTGCAATGGGATTCTCGATTGCGATGTAGTCAGCGATTGCGTCCAAGTCTGCAAGGGCAGGCTCGGTCCAGACTACTTCAGCCACCGATCCATCCTTGCTTTGGCCTGTTCTTGCGTCAGCGTCCTGCTTTCTGCGATGGCCAGCTCACCTCGCGCAATGCCTTCGAGGATGGCCATGCGTTTTTGTTGTTGCTCGTAGCTATCAACATCAACAAGGTAGGCGCTTGGCAGGCCATGTTGGGTGATGAGGATGGGCTGCCGGTCCCGCTCGATGTCTGAAAGCAGCTCGGTGGCTTGGCGCTTCAGGGTGGTTACGAGTTCAGTACGCATTGGATGATACTAAAGTGCCACTTGGTGCGGCGCAACTGATTGGTGCAAAAGTGATGTCGATGGGATGAGCAAAGTGCCGCATTGCGTTACGCGGGCCGGAATCGCGGAGCTGCACCAATACGAGTCCTCCTTTGTGCCAACGAAAAACCCGGCTTGCGCCGGGTTCCGTGTCCTTGGTGGGCAGTGCAGGGATCGAACCTGCGACCCTTGCCGTGTGAAGGCAATGCTCTACCGCTGAGCTAACTGCCCGAAGGAGTTGGGCAGTATAGGGGCTGCTGATCGGCTTGCCAAGTCCCTGGGGATCAGCCCAGCTTATCCGCCAGCACGCGGCGGATTTCAGCCTCGACCATGCCGCGCATCGCCGAGAACGGGAAGCCAAGGTTGGCACTGACTTGCACGTGGCCAGGCGCCACGGTGATGTGGCCATCGACACCGCTGCGTTGGAAGTTGAGTACATCGCCCTGCCATTCGGTCTGCAGGCCCAGTTGATCGCGCAGTTTTTCGGCGATCAACTCGACCGCGAGACGGTTTTGCTCGCTGCTGTGCGCGCTGGGATGAAGGATGTCGATATCGGTCATGGACATGGTGGGTGTGGAATCCACGCATTGTGCCTGACAAATCGTGATCGTCGGCCCAATTCGCCAAAGCATGTGACAGAATCTTGTCCAGTGAGTACCGACTTTCAGCCCGTCCTGCATTTTTCCGGCCATCGCCATCGCGATCTTGCGCTGCATCGTGGCGTGAACGGCCTGTGCCGGGATCCGGATTTCGATCGCGGTTTGGTGTTGGCGCGTGATGGCGCTCGCTCGCTGTTGGATTTCTGTTTTGATGAGCGCGGGGTGTGGCTGCATGTGGCTGAAAGCGGTCATGGCGTGCACGTCAATGGCCGCCCGGTGCAATCGCTGGCCCTGTTGCATGCCGGTGATCGCATCCACTGGGAAGGCAGCGAGATGCAGTTGGTCGATGCCAGCGAGCGTGCCGGGTTGAGTGTGCGCCCGGCGCTGGCGGCAGCGGATGCCAACAAATGGCCGAAGCCGTTGTTGCGCGGGATTTGTGGGCCGAATCATGGCCGCTCATTCGTCATCGCGCCGCTGTTGCGGGTGGGCGAGGGTGATGCCGATATCCGCATCGATGGCGCAAACGGGACGCTCGCCGAGCTTGGTTGCGATGTAGATGGCTGCTGGATCAATGTGCTTGATGGCAGTGCTGAGGTGTTGTTGAACGGTCAGCCGGCACGGTTGGCGCGTTTGCGCGGCGGCGATCAGTTGGCGTTTCGCAGCGATCACCGCTATCTGCTGGAACTGCCATCGGCGCCCGCCTTGCCGGCATCGGCGAGCGGCGCGGACAGTGAAGACACGGTGCCATCGTCGGCCGCTGTTCGTACTGAATCACGCAACAACATTTCCTGGCTGTTGCTGGCGGCGGTGCTGATTGCGTTGGCGTTGGCGGCCTTGTTGTGGTTCGGGGTCAAGTAAGACTTGTCAGTTCGACGTCGTTGTGTTGCGATGCGGCACTGCCCATTCGATCACCTCGACCATGTCTGATCGCACGTTCAATTTCAGTGCCGGCCCGGCGACCTTGCCAGCGCCGGTATTGCGTCAGGCCCAAGCCGAGCTGCTGGATTGGCGCGGGGAGGGCGCGTCGGTGGCCGAGATCAGCCATCGCAGCGCCGCCTTCATCGAATTGGCCGCCGAGGCCGAAGCCGATTTGCGCCGCCTGCTCACGGTGCCCGATGATTACGCAGTGCTGTTTCTGCAAGGTGGCGCGACGCTGCAGCAGGCGTTGATCCCGCTTAATTTCGCCGCGCCGGGGCAGGCCGCCGATTACCTGATTACCGGCCATTGGGGCCAGACCGCGTTGAAGCAGGCCGCGCCGTATGTCGATGCGCGCATCGCTGCCAGCGCGGCGGAACAGGGCTTTCGTGATGTGCCGGCGCGTGATGCGTGGCGACTCTCTGCCGATGCCGCGTATCTGCATGTCACCGCCAACGAGACCATCCACGGCATCGAGCTGCGCGAACGGGTCGAGGCCGATGTGCCGGTGATCGCCGATTTCAGTTCCAGCATCGCCTCCGAGCCGATCACGGTGGCGGATTATGACCTGATCTATGCCGGCGCGCAGAAGAATCTGGGGCCGGCCGGCATCACCGTGCTGATCGTGCAGCGCGAGTTGCTGGCGCGGGCAGGCCAGCCGCGCGCCGACATCCTCAACTATGCCTCGCATGCGGCCCGCGATTCGATGCTCAACACGCCACCAACCTTCAATTGGTATCTGCTTGGCCTATGCCTGAAGTGGATGTTGGCCGAGGGCGGTGTTGAGGCTTTTGGTCAACGCAATGCGGCGCGCGCGCAACGCCTGTATGCCGCGATCGATGGTGCCGGCGGTTTTTATCGCAACGAGGTGGCGGTGGCCGTGCGTTCGCGGATGAACGTGCCGTTCTTCCTGCATGATGCCGCGCTTGATGGTGAGTTTCTTAAGCAGGCCGATGCGCGCGGTTTGATCGGCCTGAAGGGCCATAAGGTGGTCGGCGGGATGCGGGCATCGTTGTACAACGCGCTGCCCGATGCGGCCGTCGATGCATTGATCGATTTCATGCAGGAGTTCCAGCAAGCTTATGGTTGATAAAAAGAAAAACGCGAAAAAATCATCGGGGAAGGCCAAACCGGCCACGCTTGATCTGGCGACGGTGCGCGCCGAAATCGATGGCATCGATCGGCAGATTGGTGAGTTGATTTCCGAGCGCGCACGCTGGGCGCAGCAGGTTGGACGCGCCAAGGGCACGCTGGCACGCGCGGTTGATTATTACCGCCCGGAGCGCGAGGCACAGGTATTGCGGCAGGTGATCGATCGCAATCAAGGCCCGCTGGGCAACGAGGTGCTGGTGCGCCTGTTCCGCGAGATCATGTCGGCCTGCCTGGCCCAGCAGGAGCCCTTGCGGGTCGGCTATCTCGGCCCGGAAGGCACGTTCTCCGAGCAGGCCGTGCACAAGCATTTCGGCCA
>JAUNTK010000043.1:0-17239 GCA_030538735.1 Pseudomonadota bacterium | reverse complement strand
TCAAGTCGCTGCGGGCGATGCCGATTTTGGCGTGGTGCCGGTGGAAAACTCCGGGCAGGGCACGCTGTATTCCACGCTGGATATGTTCCTGTCATCGCCGCTCAAGATTTGCGGCGAAGTCGAGCTGCGTGTACATCAATACCTGCTATCGAAAAGCGGGCGCGTCGAGGATATCGAGCGGGTGATTTCGCATGCGTTCTCACTCGGCCAATGCCGCGCTTGGTTGCGCGAGCACTTGCCGAATGCCGAGCGGCAATCGGTGGTCAGCAATGCCGAGGCCGCGCGCCGTGCCCGCAACGCCGATGATGCTGCCGCGATTGCCGGCGAGAATGCCGCGCATATCTACGGGCTGAAGATCATCGCCGGGCCAATCGAGGACCGGCAGGACAACACCACGCGCTTTTTGGTGATCGGCCGCGAGATGTTCCCGGCCTCGGGCCATGATCGCAGCTCGCTGTTGGTCACTTCGCGTGATGCGCCGGGCCTGCTTTACAAGGTGCTGGAGCCGCTGGCCCGGCATGGTCTCAGCATGCGCCGGATCGAATCGCGTCCCGGGCAGGGGCATCGCTGGGAGTATGCGTTTTTCATCGATGTCGATGGCCATGCCGAGCAACCGCCGTTGGCCGACGCGATTGGCGAAATGCAGGCCGATGGCCGCGAGGTACGCGTGTTGGGCGCGTATCCGGTGGCGATCCCATGAGCGCCACTCCCCCCGATTTCAACGCGCTGGCGCAAGCGGGCATCCGCAGCCTGCGTGCCTACGACCCCGGCCACGATCTCATCGCGCTGCGGCGTCAGGCCGAGACGGTATTGACCGAGTTGGGCGCCAACGAAAACAGCCACGGGCCATCGCCGAAGGCGATAGTGGCGGCGCAGGCGAGCTTGGCCGAGGTATTTCGTTACCCCGATCCGCTGGGTGGTGATCTCAAACGCGCGCTTGCTGCGGCGATCGATGTTACCGGCGCGCAGATCGTGCTCGGCAATGGCTCGCATGAATTGTTGATGCAGTTTGCCCAGGTGTTTGCCGGGCCCGGCGACGAGGTGATCGCCTCGCGCTATGGTTTTGCGGTGTATGCGCTGGCCGCGCAAGCTGCCGGTGCGCGGCTGGTGCTGGCCGATGCCTTGCCGGCCGATGCCGCGATGCCGCTGGGGCATGATCTGGCGGCGATCTTGCGCGCGATTACCCCGGCAACCCGGCTGATCTATCTGGCCAATCCCAACAACCCGACCGGCACCTGGTACTCGGCGGCGGATTTTGCCGGGTTCATGGCGCAAGTGCCTGGCAACGTGATCGTGGTCGTCGATGAGGCGTATGCCGAGTATGTGGATGCCAGCGATTACGCCAGCGCATTGGGCCTGCTGCCGACGCATCCCAATCTGCTTGTCACCCGTACCTTCAGCAAGGCGCACGCCTTGGCCGCCTTGCGCATCGGCTATGCCGTGGCCCACCCTGGGTTGATCGCGATCATCGAGCGCGTGCGCGAGAGCTTCAACGTCAACAGCGTCGGGCTGGCGGCGGCCGAAGCATCGTTGGCGGACATCGCACATTTGCAGGCTGGCGTGGCCATCACCCGGCGTGATCGCGATGCATTGGCTGCAGCTTTGCGCGAGCGTGGCTGCAAGGTCTGGCCGTCGCAAACCAATTTTCTGCTGGTCGAATTCGGTGCGGCGACGGCGCAGTTGGAATCCGCTTTGCTGGCGCACGGCGTGGTGTTGCGCCCGATGGCGGGCTACGGCCTGCCCGAATGCCTGCGCATCACGGTTGGTACGGCCGAGGAAAACGCCCGATTGCTGGCCGCACTCGATGCCTGCAAGGGGCTTGCTAATGGCTGATTGGATGGCTACAACGGGCACGGCGATCAGCGGGCGGATCAGCGCGCCCAGTGATAAATCGGTATCGCATCGGGCGATCATGCTGGCCGCGATTGCCGATGGCGTGAGCCGCATCGAGGGCTTTCTGGAGGGCGAGGATACCCGCGCCACTGCCCGCATTTTTCAGCAGATGGGGGTGGAGATCGAAACGCCGGAACACGGTGTGCGCATCGTGCACGGCGTGGGCATTGATGGCTTGCATGCGCCCGCTGCCGTGCTTGATTGCGGCAATTCCGGCACGGCGATGCGCCTTTTGGCGGGCGTGCTTGCGGCGCAGCGTTTTGCCTCGGTATTGAGTGGCGATGCATCGCTTGCCAGGCGGCCGATGCGGCGCGTGGCCGAGCCTTTGGCGCAGATGGGCGCGCTGATCGGTACCGCTGTCGATGGCACGCCGCCATTGAATATCTCACCATCGCCGGGCTTGCGCGGCATCGATTACGCCAGCCCGGTAGCCAGTGCGCAGATCAAATCGGCACTGTTGCTGGCCGGCATCTGGGCCGACGGCGAGACCAGCGTGCGCGAGCCACACCCGACCCGCGATTACAGCGAGCGCATGTTGCGTGCGTTCGGTGTCGATATCGATTATTCGCCGGGGTTTGCCTGCGTGCGTGGTGGCCAGCGATTGACCGCCTGCGATGTGCAGGTGCCGGGCGATTTTTCATCCGCCGCGTTTGCCATCGTCGCTGCAACCGTGGTGCCGGGCTCGGATTTGCTGATCGAGAACGTCGGTATCGACCCACGTCGGATCGGCCTGCTGCACGCCTTGCAGTTGATGGGCGCGGCGATCGAGCTGCGCAACCAGCGCGAGACACCTACTGGTGCGATGGCCGACCTGCGGGTGCGTTACGCGCCCTTGCGTGGTAGCGATGTGCCGGTTGAAATCGTGCCGGACATGATCGATGAGTTCCCGATTCTGTTTGCCGCCGCCGCCTGTGCCGATGGCCGCACCCGCGTGCGTGGTGCGGCGGAATTGCGGGTCAAGGAATCCGACCGCATCGCGGCGATGGCAAATGGCCTGCGCGCACTTGGCATCGACGTGGAGGAAACCCCCGATGGCGCCGATATCACGGGGGGGCACGTGCAGGGTGGGGCGGTCGAGAGTCTGGACGATCACCGCATCGCGATGAGTTTTGCGGTGCTGGCGCAGCGTGCGTGCGCACCGATCCGCATCCGCGATATCGACAATGTGGCGACCTCCTACCCCGGCTTCAGCGCGCAGATGCAGGCGATTGGGATGGCGTTGATGTCGGCCTGACCAGCGCAATCTGCCGTCACCCCAGCGAAGGCTGGGGCCCATTAGCTTGCGCTTTGATTTGTGCTTGCGGCCACGAAAGACAATCGATCCCGATTTGCTCCAGGATGACGGAAGGAGGCATCGGCAGGTTGGTGATATTCAGATCCCTAGTGCGCGCAATTCACTCATCGGTCTTGCCCGCTCCCAAGCATCATTGAAACGCTCGGCCAGCGGACGCGCACGCTCACTGGCATCGTTGAATGTGGCGGCCGGGCGCTCGCCGGTATCAAACAGCAACAACTGGGCTTGATCATTGACCACGAATGCCTGTGCCGCGGGCAGGGCGAAATCGGCATCGGCCTGACGCAGTTGAATCAAACTGGGCAGGCGCTGGGCGAGCGCGATCAGCGCACCGTGTTGGCGAGCAAGATCGCCGGTATCGACCAGCAATAGCCGCACTTCGCGCTGGCGGCGTGCGGTGACGAAGCTACGCAAGGTGTCGATCAAATCCGCGGACGACCACAAGGCCGAGTCAGGCAGCGGCAGGAATACCGAGAGCTGCCTGCGGGCATCGGCGGCGAGGGCAGCAATCGCGGCATTCAGTGCATCGATGCCTTCGGCACGGTTCGGGCTCATCCGTCATCGTCCTCGCCATCAGCGGGCTGGTAATGGCCGGCATCGGCCAAGGTCTGCAACAGCGTGCGGCCTTTGCTGCTCAATGCGGCGAACAGATCGGCATTGAGCAATTCGGCGGCGGCAATCAATTTGGCATCGGCGACGCTGGCCTGCCATGCGCTGCCATTGGCAAACAACAGTGCACCGTCAGCGGATTTGCGCCACGCTATGCGCGTATAAGGGTGGCGCTGCCAGTGCGCACCGGCAGCGATGCTTTGCGCAATATCAATCCCTGCAGCGTCCTCGGGTGAGGGTGCTTGGCCTTCGGCGACGCGATAGGCGCTGATGAAGCGGCCAAACCATTCGCCCAGTTCTTCGCGGCCGCTGAGGCGCAGCTGATTCAAGGCGGTGAGGGCGCGATCCAAGGCGGCATCGTCGATTTCGTTCGGGTCTTTCGGCGTATCCAGATCGCCATCGGCATAGCGGATGCGCTCGTCGGCATCGAAGCTCAGGGTATCGGCGTAATGCTCCAGCAATTCGGCGCTCGATGGCGCGCGCAGGCCAACCGAGATGGTCAGGCAGGCATCCTCGGCGATGCCGTGATGCGGCACGCCCGGTGGCAGATACAGCATGTCGCCCGGGTTCAACACCCAATCTTGATTCGGGTTGAAGTGCTGCAACAGGCGCAGCGGCACATCATCGCGATAGGTTTCATCGGGGTTGGCGCGGGTATCGATCTGCCAGCGGCGATGGCCGACGCCCTGCAGCAGGAACACGTCGTAATTATCGATATGCGCGCCGACCGAACCTCCGGGCGCGGCAAACGAGACCATGATGTCGTCCATCCGCCAGCGCGGCAGGAACGGGAAGTGATCGAGCAGGGCGCGCACATCGGCATCCCATTTATCGACATCCTGCACCAGCAGCGTCCAATCCTGATGCGGCATATCGGGGAACTTTTCTTCCGGGAACGGGCCGTTCTCGATCTGCCATGTATCGCTTTGCCAATCGTGGCGCACGATCCGCGCCAGCGCGCCTTCTTCGCAGGCGAGACCGGCAAGGTCTTCGGGCTGGATCGGCGAATCAAACGCAGGGAAGGCGTTGCGGATCAGCAGCGGTTTTTTCTGCCAGTAATCACGCAAAAATTGCGCGGGCGGCATGCCCAGCAGGCCGTTGCCGCTGGCATCGATATCGACGGGGACGATTTTGCTCATATGGGTTGCCGGTGGCTCAAATATCGCGTGCCAGTTTTTCAGCCAAGCCGATATAGCTGCCCGGCGTCATATCCAGCAGGCGTTGCTTGGCATCGGCGGGCAGGTCGAGGTTTTCAACGAAGGCGCGCATCGAATCCGGGGTGATGCCTTGGCCGCGGGTGAGCGCTTTCAGTTGCTCGTAAGGCTCGGGCAGGCCGTGGCGGCGCATCACCGTTTGCACGGCTTCGGCCAATACTTCCCAACTGGCATCAAGATCGGCGGCGAGGCGCTGGGGGTTTACTTCCAACTTGTTCAAGCCGCGCAGCAGGGCATCGAAGCCGATCAGCGCATGGCCGAAGGCGGTGCCGAGTGCGCGTAGCACGGTGGAATCGGTCAGGTCGCGCTGCCAGCGGCTGATCGGCAGCTTGGCGGCGAAATGCTCGAACAGTGCGTTGGCGATGCCGAAATTGCCCTCGGCGTTTTCAAAATCAATCGGGTTGACTTTGTGCGGCATGGTCGAAGAACCCACTTCGCCAGCCTTCAATTTCTGCTTGAAATAACCCTGCGAGATATAGCCCCAGATATCGCGGGCGAAATCGATCAGGATGGTGTCGATGCGCTTCATCACGTCGGCAAGCTCGGCCACGCCGTCGTGCGGCTCGATCTGGGTGGTGTAGGGCTGCCAATCCAGGCCCAGCGATTGCACAAAGGTGCGCGAAAACGCCGGCCAATCGACATCCGGGTAGCTGGCGAGATGGGCGTTGTAATTGCCGACCGCACCATTGATCTTGCCCGGCATCGGCAGCGCCACCAGCACACCGCGCTGGCGATCAAGGCGGGCGATGACGTTGGCGATTTCTTTGCCCACGGTGGTCGGCGATGCGGTCTGGCCGTGGGTGCGCGAGAGCATCGGCAGCGCGGCGTGGCTATGCGCCATCTCGCGCAGTTTGGCGGTGACGGTATCCAGCTTGGGCAGCATCACCGATTCACGCGCTTCGCGCAGCATCAGCGCATAAGACAGGTTGTTGATGTCCTCGCTGGTGCAGGCGAAGTGGACAAACTCCATCGCCGGGGCGAGGTCGGCATCGTCTTTCATCCGGTTCTTGATGAAATACTCGACCGCCTTCACGTCGTGATTGGTGGTGGCCTCGATGTCCTTGACCGCCTGTGCATTCTCAAGCGAAAAATCATCGGCGATGGCGCGCAGTTTGCTGATCGCAGCCGCCGGGAACGGTGCCAGCTCGACGATGCCGGCCTCCGCCGCCAACGCCAGCAGCCATTCCACCTCCACCTTGACCCGCGCCTTGATCAGGCCGTATTCGGAGAAGATCGGGCGCAGCGCATCGACCTTGCCGGCATAGCGGCCATCGAGCGGGGACAGGGCGGTGAGGGCGTTGGACATGGGGTTTCCGGTGGTGTCGGTTCAGCCCGATATTTTAGTGCAGCGCCTCGAAGGGCGTCAGGCATCGCCACGGGTTGGCGCGGGCAGGCGCGGATGCGGCTAAAGTGGATCGCCGTGGCGCATCGCATCCCGATCCATCTGCGCCAACTCTCTGTCTTTGATCGAGGAATCAAGATGAGCAACGTCCGAATTGAACACGACAGCATGGGCGAGTTGCAGGTGCCCGTCGATGCACTGTGGGGCGCGCAAACCCAGCGTGCGGTGGAAAATTTCCCGGTCTCCGGGCTGGGTTTCCACGCTTCGTTTATCCATGCGTTGGGCGCGGTCAAGGCGGCGGCGGCCGAGGTCAATGGCAAGCTTGGTCTGCTCGATGACAAGCGCGCCAACGCCATCATCAATGCGGCGGAACTGGTGGCCAATGGCGATTTTGATGAGCAATTCCCGCTTGATCGCTTCCAGACCGGCTCCGGCACCTCGACCAACATGAATGCCAATGAGGTGATCGCCCATTTGGCCTCGTCGAAAAAGCTGGCCGTGCATGCCAACGATCACGTCAATCTTGGGCAAAGCTCGAACGATGTGATCCCAACCGCGATGCGGGTGGCGGCGGTGGTCGCGGCCAAGCAGGAGTTGCTGCCGGCGCTGGCGCATTTGCGCAAAACCATCGACAAGCGCGGCAAAAAACTGAAGAACGTGGTCAAGACCGGCCGCACCCACTTGATGGATGCGATGCCGCTGACGATGGCGCAAGAATTTGGCGCGTGGGCCGCGCAACTGGCTTCCAGCGAGGCACGCATCGCCGACAGCTTGAAGCGTGTGCGCCGCCTGCCGATTGGCGGCACCGCGATTGGCAGCGGCATCAATGCGCATCCGAAGTTTGGCGGCAAGATGGCGCAGGCGTTGACGGTGCGGCTCGGGGTGAAGTTTGAATCCGCCAGTGACAAGTTCGAGGGCATCGCCGCGCAGGATGATCTGGTCGAGCTGTCCGGCCAGTTGAACGCGCTGGCGGTGGCGCTGACCAAGATCGCCAACGATCTGCGCTGGATGAACTCCGGCCCGCTGGCCGGCTTGGGCGAAGTGGAATTGCCGGCGCTGCAGCCCGGCAGCTCGATCATGCCGGGCAAGGTCAACCCGGTGATCTGCGAATCGCTGGCGATGGTCGCGGCGCAGGTGATGGGCCTGCACACCGCCAACACCGTGGCCGGTGCCAGCGGCAATTTTCAGCTCAACGTGATGCTGCCGCTGATCGCCAACAACCTGCTCGATGCGATGGAATGGTTAGGCAACGGCATGCGCCTGTTGGCCGACCGAGTGATTGCGGACCTTTCAGTGCGCGAGGACGTGATAGCTCAGGCACTGGCGCGCAACCCGATTCTGGTGACGGCACTTAACCCGGTGATCGGCTACGAGAAAGCCGCTGCGATCGCTAAGCGTGCCTACAAGGAAGGCCGCCCGGTGCTGGAAATCGCCATGGAAGACAGCGGATTGCCGGAAGCCCAACTGCGCAAGTTGCTTGACCCGGTCAAGTTGACGGCTGGGGGATTGGCGGCGGGATAAAAGCCGTTATCTATCCAGTTTTAGCGGGCCTCGATCGCGGCGTGCCCGCTACACGCTTTGGTCGAATGCGGCGACGCCTTCGTCGGATTTCTTTATGCAATCGTCGATGGTTTTTTGCTGCAGCTGGGCGTAGGGCTGGAATTCCGGCATCGTGTCGGCCAGTCGTTCTTGGGTTGCCAGCATCGGTGGCAGGTGTTGGCAGATCAGTTGCGCTTGGGCTTTCAAGCGCTCGGCATCGGCCTTGATGTTGGCTTTGATCTGCCCGGTATTGCCGGTGAAGATGCCCTTCATCGCTTCGCCGGCGGCGCGCATGCCAAGGTCCGCACCTTGCACGCCGATGGCCATGCCGGTGGCGGCAATCTCGATGATGTGGCCGCGATAATCCAGCAGCAATTTGCGTTGGGCATCGTCGATCGTTACGGCCTTGCCTTCGATCAGCAAATCGCCTTGCGGGGTGATTTCGGCCCTTGGCAAGTTATCCGCCGCGCCGGTGCCCTTGACCTGAATCGTGCTGAGCTCGGTCTTGATGTAGACGACATCATTCAGGCTGATATTGCCTTTGATCATGTCGGTGCGGGCCTTCTGCATGGCGGCATCAATACTCCGGCCCAGCGCGGTTTGCGGCACCGACGCGGCATCAGTCGGGGCCGGGGCTGCCGGTGGGTCGGCCGCCTTGTTGCAGGCGGCCAGCAAGGGCAGAATGATCACGAAGGGGATCAGGCGTTTGAATGTCATGGCGATGCCTCGCAGTCTGATGAAGGGGGTCAGGCGTCGTCGCGCCAGCGGCGCAGGCGGATGGCGAGGATGATCATGGCGATGCCGACCAGCGCGCCGATCCAGAGTTGCGGCGTGCTGAACAGATGAAAGCCGTAGACCACGCTGTCGGCGCCATACAGGGCTTGCGCGCTGTCATCGAGTCGTTGCAGATGATCGGTGCCGGCATAGCCCAGCAGATGGCTGCCCGGGAAGGTGCCGGTCAGCAGGCGCGCCACGATGTGTTGCCAGAACCAGCCATCACCCGGGCCACGGCCACCAAACAGGCCGAACCAGCTCACCACAACGCCTGCAAGGATCGGCAAAAGCACGGCCCACAGGAACGGTTTGGATTTTGCCCAGGCCGAGCACAACATCAGCCAGCCCACCGTCGGCAGTGCCCACAGGATGTAGATCGGCCATCCACCAAACGACATGAACAGCAGATCCAGTGGCCGCAGTTGTCCCCAATACAGGGTTAACGGGTTGCCGCCATTGATCGCGATGAAGACGCTTACGATCACGCCAAAGGCCAGCATCGCCGCGATGCTGAGCACAGTGGCGATCAGCGGTGCCACCACCATCGCGGTCAATACTTTGCTCAGCACGGTCTGGCTGTCGGATACCGGCAGTGATTTCCAGAACAGCACACTGCGATCCTTGCGCTCGTCGTAGAGCGAGCCGAGCAGGTAGAAGAAGACCACGAAGGAGAAAACCACCATCGGCCAGAATGCCGACATCACGGTGACCAGATTGATCGCCTCGCCAAACTGGCGCAGATCCTCGGGCGAGGCATGGGCGATCAGTTGGTTCCAATCGACTTCTGACAGCGGCATTTCCTGGCCGTTGTAGTTGATGATCTTGCCGCCGTGTCTGCTGAACATCATTTGCCCGGTGCCACCACCCAACAGGGTGAAGAACAAAAAAATCGCGCCGGCGACGATCGGTGCCCAGAAAAAGCCGCCCTTGTGCTCCCAAAACTCGCGCTTGAGCAGCCATTTCATTTTGTGGGTGGCATGCGGGGCCACGCGCGCCGGGCTGCGGGTTTCATTGACGATGGCGTTCATGCGTAGGTCCCCTTCATGGTGGCGACGAACAGGTCGGCAAGGCCGGGAATGCGGGTTTCGCCCAGTTCGCGCAGGCGGGATTGGGCTTGGCCATCAAACAACATCACGGTCTTGCCGAAGGCCAGTGCGCGCTCGTCGATCGGCTGCAATGCACGCGCCTGATCGAGCTTGTCGGCATCCACCAGCACCTCGACATAGCGTTGGCTGACGTCTTCCATCGAGGCATCCAGCACCATCTTGCCATCGCGGATGAACATCACATCGGTCAGGATGTGCTCGACTTCCTCGACTTGATGGGTGGTGATGACGATGGTTTTCTCGTCGTCGAAATAGTCTTCCAGCAGGCGTTGGTAGAACTGCTTGCGATACAGGATATCGAGGCCCAATGTGGGCTCATCGAGCACCAGCAATTTGGCATCGATCGCCATCACCAGTGCCAGATGCAGCTGCACGATCATCCCTTTCGACATCTCCTTGACCTTCATCGCCGGGCGCAACTGGGTGCCGTGGATAAAGCGCTCGAAGCGTTCGCGGGAGAAACGCGGGTGCACGCCTTCGACGAAATCGGCGACTTCGCGCACCCGGATCCAACGCGGCAACACCGCGACATCGGCGATAAAGCAGACATCGTTCATCAGCGCATCACGTTGACTGCGCGGGTCGAGACCCAGCACTTTCAAATCGCCATCAAACGGGATCAGGCCCAGCATCGCCTTTAGCGCCGTGGTCTTGCCAGCCCCGTTGGGGCCGATCAGGCCGACGATGCGGCCGGCCGGTATCTGGAAGCTGGCCCCATCCAGCGCCAGTTTGTTTTTGTAGGCCTTCTTCAGGCCCGTGGCGGTAACGACAGCGTTCATTGGGCTCCCCATTTTTTAGCCGGATCGATCAGTTCATGCAAATCAAGGCCAAGGCGCTCGATGCGTTCCAGCACCAGCGGCCATTCCTCGCTCAGAAAACGCTGCCGTTCACTGGCCAGCAATTTCTGTGGTGCGCCCTCGATCACGAACATGCCAAGGCCGCGGCGCTTCTCGACCAGTTCGTCATCGGCCAACTCCTGGAAGGCGCGCGAGACGGTGATCGGGTTCAGTTGGTAATCGGCGGCGATGGTGCGCACCGAGGGCAGGGCATCGCCCGGTTTCAATTCGCCGTCGATGATCTTGGCCACCACCAGCTCTTTTAGCTGGCGGTATATCGGGATCCCGTCGGCCCATTGGTAATCGCTCATGGCAGCAGGCTCCTTGGCAGCAATGAGAAGAAATTGGCATGTTGTCGAGTGGTGCCGGCCTGGGCGCTGGCTGGCTGGCCCATTTCGTTGGCATGGCTGTTCAACGGTGTGTCGCGGTGGCGATCGCCAGCCGGCACGCTGCACACCACCAGCAACAACAAACCGGCGATGGCCAGCGTGGGCAGGAAGATCGTATGGGGGCGGCGGTGGCGCATGATCGGTTCCGTTGCATCCGTGGTGTTGTATTGAACTATAACACCATGTCGGGACCTGTCAAGTATCGTGCCGGTAAACCAATGGCACAGATGGCACATCCAAGGGCATCACGATGAAACGGCTGGTCTCGATCCTGCTTCTCACATTTTTCTGCAGCGCCTTGGCGGCGGCCAGCAATGGCCTGTTGGATCGCAGCTATCGGCCGTTGGCAGGCAAAACGCCGGTCAATTTGGCGGCGGCTTACGGCGGGCAAGTGCTGTTGGTGGTCAATACCGCCAGCAAATGCGGCTACACCCCGCAATACGAAGGCCTGGAGGCGCTGCACGCGCGTTACAAAGCGCGGGGCTTTGCCGTGCTGGGCTTTCCTTCCGGGGATTTCCGCGATCAGGAGTTCGAGGACGAGGCGCAAATCCGCGAGTTCTGCACGCTGACCTATGGGGTCAAATTCCCGATGTTCGAGCGCGTGCAGGTGGTGGGGGCCGAGGCCACTGGCTTGTATCGCGATCTGGCCCGGCAAACCGGCCAGGCGCCGAAGTGGAACTTCCACAAATACCTGATTTCCCGCGATGGCCGGGTGGTGGCGCAGTTCGACAGCAAGGTGAAGCCGGATGCGCCGGAGCTGGTCGCCGCGATCGAACGGGAGCTGAAGCGCGCACGCTGATTGTGATCGCCGAATTGCCCGATCTGCGCCGGGGCCGCACAATGTCGCGTTGTTTCTTGGAGATTGGTACGTGAAATCGGTAGTGAAGGGCGCCTTGGTGGCGCTGGGGTTGGTGGCCGCGGGTACGGCACACGCGCAAAACAGCAAGCCGCCTGCCGCCGCGCCTGCGCAGGCCAATAAGCCGCTGCAAAATGATCGCGAGCGTTTGGGCTACATGATCGGCATGGATGTCGGTAACGACCCGGCGCTGCAATCGGTGGCCGCCGATATCGATTTGACCAGCTTCGAGCAAACCGCGCGTGCCGTCTTGGGCGGGCAAGAACCCGGCATGAAGGCCGAGGACGCGCAGGCGACCTCGATGGCCTTGATGCAGCGCGTGCAGGCGCGCAAGGCCGGCACGCTGGACAAGGCACCGGCGGTCTCCAAGGCCAAGGTCGGCGAGTTGATGGGGATCAACGTCGGCCGCTCGCTGGCACCGATCCGTGAGGATTTCGATTTCGCCGCGTTCATGCGTGGCGTGCGGGTGAGCTTCGACAAGGGCACCCCGTTGCTGACCCCGGAGCAGGCTGGCGAAATCCGCACGGCCTACGCGGCCCGCCAGCAGCAACGGGCCGAAGACGCCGCCGAGCAAAACCGCAAGAAGGGCGAGGAGTTCCTTGCCGGCAACCGCAGCGCCAAGGGCGTCATCACCACCCGTTCCGGCTTGCAGTACACGGTGTTGCGGCCCGGCAGCGGCGCACGGCCAATGATGAACGGCCGGGTCAAAGTGAACTACGAAGGCCGTCTGCTTGATGGCAAAGTGTTCGACAGCTCCTACCAGCGCGGTGAGCCGGCCGAGTTCGGTCTCAATCAAGTCATCCCCGGCTGGACCGAGGGCGTCGGCCTGATGGCGGTCGGGGCCAAATACCGTTTCTGGATCCCGGGCGATCTGGCCTATGGCCGACGCGGTTCACCGCCCAACATCGGCCCCAATGAAACGCTGGTTTTCGATGTCGAACTGCTCGATATCGGCAAGTAACCCATCATTTGCTGGCCGCTTTCTGGCGGCGGCATTCCCGTTTGTTCATTCCGCATCCACATCCACGGAGTTCCTGATGAAGTCACGTTCCACCATGGCGATCACCGCACTGGCCGCCGCACTCGCGCTTGCCGCCTGCAACAAGCCCGCCGACAAGCCGACCACCCCCGATGCCACGGCCGAAGCCGCTGGCAAGGATGCGGCTGGCAGCAAGACCATCCCCGGCCTGAAGGACGAGAAGGCGCAGGCCAGCTATGTGGTCGGCCTGACCATGGGCAAGCAGCTGGAGGACATCAAGGACGATATCGATCTCGACATCATGATCCGCGGCCTGAAGGAAGAAATGGCCGGCGGCAAGAAGCTGGTTGATGAGGATCAGGCGCGCGAAATCATGACCGGCTTCATGGAGAAGCTGCAGGCCAAGGCGATGGCCGACCAGATGTCGAAGGCGCGCAAGAATGCCGAGGAAGGCCAGAAATTCCTCGCCGAAAACGCCAAGAGGGAAGGCGTCACCACGACCGCATCCGGCCTGCAATACCAAGTGCTGACCGAAGGCAAGGGTGCCAAGCCGGGCGAGAAATCGGTGGTCACCGTCAAATACAAGGGCGAGCTGCTTGATGGCACGGAATTCGACAGCACCGAAAAACACGGCGGTGAGCCGGCGCAAATGCCGCTGGATCGGGTGATCCCGGGTTGGTCCGAGGGTATCCGCCTGATGCCGGTCGGCAGCACCTACAAGTTCTGGATCCCGGCCAATCTGGGCTACGGCGAAATGCCGCCGCCGGGCGCGCCGATCCCGCCGAACGCCACTCTGGTGTTTGAAGTCGAGCTGCTTGACGTGGGCAAATAAGCGCCCTGCAGGTATCGGATGACAGAAGAATGAAAATGTCATCTCGATGACGCAAACTTTGACTGCCGCTGATGCGGCAGTCATCGTTTTGGAGTAAGCGTATGAGCGTCACCATTTTTGGCACCGGCTATGTCGTCCTGGTTACCGGCGCCAGTCTGGCCGATGTCGGTCACCAGGTGGTCTGTGTCGATATCGATCAAGCCAAGATTGCGGGCCTGAGCGATGGCGAGATCCCGATCTACGAGCCGGGCTTGGAATCGATGGTGCGCGGCAATCATGCGGCCGGCCGCTTGAGCTTCACCACCGATGCGGCCTCGGCCGTGGCCAGTGGCGAGATTTTGTTTATCGCGGTCGGCACGCCGCCCGATGAGGATGGCAGCGCCGATCTGCAATACGTGCTGGCGGTGGCGAAGAGCATCGGCCAGCATATCGACCGCCCCGCGATCATCGTCAACAAATCCACTGTGCCGGTTGGCACTGCGGCCAAGGTCAAGGCGGCGATTGCCGAAACCCTGGCGGCGCGTGGCGTCGAGATCGCTTTTGATGTGGTATCGAACCCGGAGTTTTTGAAAGAAGGCGATGCCGTCAACGATTGCATGCGCCCGGATCGCATCATCATCGGCAGCGATAGCGCGCCGGCGATTGACGCGATGCGCAAGCTGTACGCGCCGTTCAATCGCAATCACGACCGCATGGTGTGCATGGATGTGCGTTCGGCGGAGCTGACCAAATACGCGGCCAACGCCATGCTGGCGACCAAGATTTCGTTCATGAATGAGATCGCCGGGATCGCCGAGCAAGTGGGTGCCGATATCGAAATGGTGCGCAAGGGCATCGGCTCCGACCCGCGCATCGGCTGGCATTTCATCTATCCGGGCGCAGGTTACGGTGGCTCGTGTTTCCCCAAGGATGTGCAGGCGCTGGCGCGTACCGCTGCGGTCGAAGGCATCCCCAGCCGCATTCTGGATGCGGTCGAGGCGGTCAATCACGCGCAGAAAGGCCATTTGTTCGAGTTGATGACCCGCCATTACGGCGATGCCACGGCGCTGGCCGGCAAGACCATCGCGGTCTGGGGGCTGGCATTCAAGCCCAATACCGATGACATGCGCGAGGCGTCGAGCCGCCGCCTGCTGGCGCAGTTATGGCAGGCCGGTGCCAGGGTGCGCGCCTACGACCCGGAAGCGATGATTGAGGCGCGGCGCATCTTCGGCGAGCGCGCCGATCTGCTGCTGGTCGCCAGTGCCGAAGACGCTCTGCAAGGCGCCGATGCGCTGGTAGTGGTGACGGAATGGAAGCAATTTCGCAGCCCGGATTTCGCCCGGATCACGCGCGAGCTGGCCGATAAGGTGATTTTTGATGGCCGCAATCTGTACCCGCCGGCCGATGTCGAGGCGCAGGGCTTGGCCTATTGGGGCATCGGCCGTGGCCGATCTGTCAAAATAGCCGGATGAACGACGCCGACCGCATCGCCGAGCTGGAAACCCGCATCGCTTTTCAAGAGCACGCGCTCAACCAATTGAGCGATGCGCTGGCCGATGCCCGGGCCGATATCGCCCGCCACGCGCTGGTGTTGACCCGGGTTGTCGAGGAATTGAAAACCGCACGCGGTGCCGGCGTCAGCGTCGATGCCGCCGACGAGCCGCCGCCCCCGCATTACTGATACCGCATCACCATGTCCGATACCCTCCGTGACCAATTGCTCGGCCTCGGCTTCAAAGCCGCGCCCAAGCCGGAAAAGAACCCGCAAGGCAAACCGCCGCGCCGTGATAGCCAAGCGGCTGGCCGCAAACAGGGCGGCAAGCCCGCGCCCAAGGCCGGGCAGGGCAGGCCCGCGCACAAGCCCAAGGGCGGCGAAATGGATCTGGCCAAGGCCTATGCGATCCGCGCGCAGAGCGAAAAAGACGAGCGCATCGAAGCGGAGCGGCAGAAGCAGGAAGCCGCCCGTTTGCGTCGTGAGGCGCGCGCCAAGTTGGCCGAGTTTTTGGCTGGCAAAGAGCTTAATGATGCGGCGGCTGAGATCGCCCGCCACTTTGAATACGGCGGCAAGATCAAGCGCATTTATGTCAATGCCGATCAGCTCGCGGCGCTCAATGCCGGCCAGCTTGGCGTGATCCAGCACAACGGCCGCTATCTGCTGGTGGATGCGGCAACGCTGGCCGCTGCCGAGGCGATCTTCGCCGATGCCATCGCCTTGAAGATCGACCCGGATGCGCCCGCCACCGATGCCCCTTACGCCGATCCCAAATATCAGGTGCCCGACGATCTGGTCTGGTGAGTCGGCGAACTTGCCACGGCGTGTGCCTGGATAAACCATGTTGACCAACAATCGAGATCTCATGCAATCGTTGCTGTTTGAAAGCCCGGGATTGCCTGCCGAGGTCGTGCAATTGGCCGAAATCCCTGTCCCCACGCCGGGCGCAGACGAAGTCTTGCTGAAGGTTGTTGCCGCGCCGATTCAACCTGCGGACGCCATGTTCATCGGCGCACGCTATCGCATCCCTCCGGTTTACCCACAACCCGCAGGCTTGGAAGGCGTTGGCATCGTTCATGGCGTGGGCAAGAATGTGCCTGAATCGCTGATCGGTACCCGGGTTGCGTTTCGGGCGCCGGGTGCGTGGTCGGATTTCACTCTCGCCTCGATCAATCGAATCTACCGTGTCCCTGCCGGCATCAGCGATGTCATCGCCAGTCAATTCGCGCTCAACCCGTTGACCGCGATTGCATTGGCCAATGTGGCCCAGCCAGCCCCCGGGGATCGTGCGCTGCTTACTGCGGGGAAATCCGTGGTGGCGCAAATCGCCGCCAGAATCCTCGTCAAGCGCGGGGTAGCGGTCGATCTGCTTGCGCGCGACGGCAAGGGATATCGGTTATCCGACTTCAACAACGCCAAGACCGTGCGTGATGGCGCATCGGTACAGGATGTGCTGGGCGCTGGATCGGATAGAACGTATTGCGCGATTCTGGATGCGGTGGGCGGGCGTGACGTACCCACGCTGATTGATTCATGCAGTCCCGGCGCCCGCCTGGTTTCATACGGGCTGCTGGATGCATCCGATTTCACCATGTCGATCTCGAAGGTCATCTTCAAGCGTTTGAAGTGGACGGGCTTTGGGCTTGACGGTTGGTTGAATACGCTGGACAAGGCCAGTCTGAGGTTTGCCGAAGCAGAACTCTGGGGCATCCTGGATGAATTTCCGCAGTTGCTTGCCAGCGCCAATGTATTCATGCGGCAGGATTACCTCGCGGCATTCGATCAAGCCAACTCGCACCCGGCAGGCGGAAAGGTGATTTTTGTCGGCTGAACGCCGGCCCGCTTGATCAGGGCTTGAACCCGATCAAGGCGATCACTTCAAAATGCGGTGGGCGTCGTTCGCGGGTCACGGTGCCTTCGTCGTGCAATTCCAGCCCGGCTTTTTCGATGAACTTTTGCAGCTCTTTGCGGGTGAAACCGAGATTGACGTGGGCAAAGGTTTCGGCGACCGCCGCATGGGCATGTTTGCCCAAACTCGATAGCAACAGGCGGCCGCCCGGGCGTAGCACGCGCGCGGCCTCGGCCACGGCCAGTGCGGGTTTGCT
>JAUNTK010000042.1 GCA_030538735.1 Pseudomonadota bacterium | reverse complement strand
CTCGATATGCATGGGGTGGTGCCTTGGTCAGAATCAATCGACCCCGCCAAGTGGTGTCGGCTTGGGCGGATGGTCGGGATTCATCAATGAGCATACAAGAACAGCAATATCAGCCCAATCGCAGCAGGGATTGCCTGGATGAACAGGATTTTCTTGCTTGCAGTCATCGCACCATAGATGCCTGCAACCAGCACGCAGGCAAGGAAAAATGCCTTGAACAAGAACCCCGCCTCCCCACCGAGATACAGCCCGAACAGCAGGCCAGCGGCAAGAAATCCGTTGTACAGCCCTTGGTTGGCGGCCAGTGCTTTTGTTTGCTTGGCAAAATCTTCAGTCAATCCAAATGCCTTGCGGCCAGCGGGTTTCGCCCACAAAAACATTTCCAGTATCAAAATGTAAATATGGAGCAGGCCTATTGCAGCGATGACGATATTGGTGATAAGCGACATCGATCTATCCCGTGGGTGGTTGGTATTTGGGTCAATTCGAACATACCGTAAAAACCGTGACCATGGGGCAATGGCAGACTGGGCCGGATATTCACCTCTCGACTCGTTTGAGCCGGTAAGCGTTCGATACGCTTGTCACGGCGCGACGGCCGTTTTCACGATCACCGCGTTGCGAATATTTTGTGTCTTGACGGGTGCTGCGGCCACGTTCATGTGTGAACTCAATGGGCGAGAAGCCCGGATGAGAGTTCATGCAGCGTGGTGGCAATGTCCTGCAGCAGTGGTGCCATCGCCGAGCTTTTACGCCAGACCAGCGCGATCTGGCGGTTGGGTGCTTGGCCTTCAAATGGCAGCAGGCGCAGGTGCTCGGGTTGGGCGATGGGCGGGCGCACGGCCAGCTCGGGCAGCAGGGTGATGCCGGCACCGGCGGCGACCATCTGGCGCAGGGTTTCTAAACTGGTGGCGCGGAAGCCGGGCTTTTCCTGCGCGCCGGAGAGGCGGCAGACATCCAGCGCTTGGTCACGCAGGCAGTGGCCGTCTTCCAACAGCAGCAGGCTGTGTTGATCGAGATCATCCAAACGCACTTCGCGTTTATCGGCAAGCAGGCCGCCTTCGCGGGTGGCCAGCACAAATCCCTCATCAAACAGCCATTCGGCATGCAGTTGGTCGTCGTGGATCGGCAGCGCAAGCAGGGCGGCATCGATGCGGCCTTCGTGCAGTTGGCTTAGCAGTACATCGCTCTTTTCTTCGACCAGCAACAGCTCCAAACGCGGGAAGCGCGCCTGCATTGCGGGCACCGCATGCGGCAGAAAATACGGTGCCAGCGTAGGGAAGGCACCGAAACGCAGGCTGCCGGATTCCGGGTCTTGGTGGCGTCGCGCCAAATCGCGCAAGGATTCAACCTCGGCGACGATGCCGCGCGCACGCGCCACCAGATCACGGCCAACCGGGGTCAGCATCACCTTACGCGGTGCGCGCTCAAACAGTTGCACGCCCAGCTCGTCTTCCAGTTTCTTGATCTGGGTGGAGAGGGTTGGCTGGCTGACAAAGCTGGCTTCCGCCGCCTTGCCAAAATGGCGGTGGTCGGCGAGGGCAACAAGATATTTCAGATCGCGCAGGTTCATCGCGATCCACCCTTGAGTTCGATGGTGTTGCCATCGGGGTCGTCGAAATACAGCGAACGCCCATGGCCTTCTGCACCGAAGTTGGTGGAGGCCGGGCCATGCGCGGTGATGCCGTGGCGTGCCAGATGCGCCACGATGGCGGCCTCGTCGAAGTGCTCGATGCGCAGACACAGATGATCGAGGTTGCGGCCTTGGCTACCTGCGGCGATTCCCCCTTTGCGGCCCAGCTCACCATCGATGGCGACAAGGTCGATCATCGATGCGCCTGCATGCAGATGCAGCAGGCCGAGGTCATTACGCCGCTTCGCCACTTCGCACCCGAGTACCTCGCGGTAGAAACGTTCCGCGCGCACCGGATCGACCACGCGCAGCACGATGTGGTCGATGCGCTTGATGGCGAACGGCGCGGCGGCCATTGCTCAGGCCGCCTTGGCCTGCTCGGCCGACACCGAGCTGCGGATCAGATGATCGAAGGCTGATAGCGAGGCGGTGGAACCCGCACCCATCGCGATGATGATCTGCTTGTACGGCACGGTGGTGGCGTCACCCGCAGCGAATACGCCGGGCAGCGAAGTGGCACCCCGGTCGTTGATGACGATCTCGCCACGATTGGAGAGGCGCACGCCGCTGTCTTTCAGCCATTCGGTATTCGGCAGTAGGCCGATCTGCACGAAGATCCCTTCAAGCTCCAGCGTGTGCTTCTCGCTGCTGCTGCGATCCTCATAAACCAAGCCGGTCACCTTGCTGCCATCGCCCAGCACCTCGGTGGTCAGCGCCTGGGTGATGATGCGCACATTGGGCAGGCTGCGCAGTTTGGCTTGCAAGACTTCATCGGCGCGCAGCTTGCTGTCGTATTCGATCAGGGTGACGTGGCCGACGATGCCGGCCAGGTCGATCGCTGCTTCCACACCGGAATTGCCGCCGCCGATCACCGCGACGCGCTTGCCTTTGAACAGCGGGCCGTCGCAGTGCGGGCAAAACGCCACGCCCTTGGCCATGTATAGATCCTCGCCTGGCACGTTCATCCGTCGCCAACGTGCGCCGGTGGAAAGGATGACCGATTTCGCCTGCACGCTGGCACCGCTGGCGGTGGTCAGCCGAAAGCCGCCTTCGATCTGTTCGAGTTTTTCCGCGCGCTGCAGATTCATCACATCCACCTCGTAATCGGCGACATGGGCTTCCAGCGCGGCGGCCAATTTCGGGCCTTCGGTATGGCTGACCGAGATGAAGTTTTCGATCGCCAACGTATCCAGCACTTGGCCACCGAAACGCTCGGCCAGCACGCCGGTGCGGATACCTTTGCGCGCGGCATAGATCGCGGCAGCGGCACCGGCCGGGCCACCGCCCACCACCAGCACATCAAACGGGGCTTTCTCGTTGATCGCCTTGGCGGCCTTTTCTTCCGCGCCGCTATCAAGCTTGGCAAGGATCTCGGCGATGCCCATGCGCCCAGCACCAAACGGCTGGCCGTTGAGCAGCACGGTTGGCACGGCCATCACGCCGCGTTCTTGCATTTCATCGGCAAACGCCGCGCCATCCACCGCGATATGGCGCACACGCGGGTTGAGCGCGGCCATCGTGTTGAGCGACTGCACCACATCCGGGCAGCTCTGGCAGGATTGCGAGAAGAACGTCTCGAAGCGCAGCTCGCTGTCATGGCCGGTACCTTCTAGCGATTTGATCTGGCTGATGACGGCCTCGTCCAGCTTTGGCGGGTGCTGGCCGACATGCAGCAGCGCCAGCACCAGCGAGGTGAACTCGTGGCCCAGCGGCAAGCCAGCGAACTCGACGCCAACATCGGCATCGTCGCGGGTGATGCGGAAGCTGGGCATCCGGCTGCCGGGATCGACACCCGCCTCGGCGGCGTCTTTGAGCGTGATGCGGCCAGCACCGGCCTCGACGATATCGGCCAGCATCGCGCGCATCTCATTGCTGGCATCACTCGCATCCAGCGTGGCGATCAAGGTCAGCGGCGCCTTCAGGTGATCCAGATAAGCGGCAAGCTGGGCTTTGAGTTCGGTATCAAGCATGGCGGACTCCTTCGGGTTGAATCAGGGATGCGTAGCGCGGGGCAAAGCGTTGCCAGCGCGCCATCGGCACGAATGAGGCGAGAGGGCTGGGAACAAGAAAGGAAACGGTTTCCTGCCTTGTTCCCAACCCTCTCCCGGGGAAGGGAGAGGATGGGAGGCGAGCGTGTATCGACTCGCCAGCAATCCGGCGCGGCGAGCGCAGCGGATTCGGCGTTGCGTGGCGCGCACAGAAGGGGGAGTGGACTGAAGTCCATGACCCCTTCGAGCACGTCGCGCGGCGCTGAAGCCGCAAAGCGCAGCCCGCTGGATTAGATTTTGCCGACCAAATCGAGCGACGGCTTCAACGTCTTCTGCCCTTCCTTCCACTTGGCCGGGCACACTTCGCCATCGTGGTTGGCCACGTACTGGGCGGCTTGCAGCTTGCGCACGGTTTCGGTCACGTCACGGGCGATGGCGTTGTCGTGTACTTCCATGGTCTTGATCACGCCCTCGGGGTTGATCACGAAGGTGCCGCGCAGCGCCAAGCCTTCTTCCGGGATCAGCACATCAAACGCCTTGGACAGGGCGTGGGTCGGGTCGCCGATCAGGGCGAACTTGGCCTTGCCGACGGCTGGCGAGGTTTCGTGCCACACCTTGTGCGAGAAGTGGGTATCGGTGGTGACGATGAACACTTGCGCGCCGGCTTTTTCAAACTCGGCATAGCTATCGGCAGCGTCTTCGATCTCGGTCGGGCAGTTGAAGGTGAAGGCCGCCGGCATGAAGATCAGCACCGACCATTTGCCCTTCAGATCGGCATCGGTCACGGTGATGAATTCGCCATTTTTGAAGGCGTTGACCTTGAACGGCTGGACTTCGGTATTGATAAGGGACATTGATCGTTCCTGTGGTGAGTGAGGGGGACTGGATGGTCGCGCCATCCGGTGACAGCAAGGTTAGGGCTTTGTGATAGATAAAACAAATTGATAGTTGGTATTCAATCAATAGTCTATGGCTATCAATATTGAGATTCGTGAGGGCGTATCAAGGCGCGATACCGTGCCGGGCAAGCCGTGCAGCCCTTATCGGCGAATCTTGGCGAACGCGGCCAAAGCGGCTTCGCGGCCGGCGGCGAGGTCGATGATCGGCGCGGGGTAGCCGGCAGGTGGGCTCAACCCATGTTGCTCGGCCAGCCAAGGTTGATGCCGCAGTTTGGCCGGCAACGCAGCCAGTGGCGGCAGCCAGCGGGCGATGTACTCGCCATCCGGGTCGAAGCGTTGGCCTTGCGTCACCGGGTTGAACACGCGGAAATACGGCGCGGCATCCACCCCGGTGCCGGCCACCCATTGCCAGCCGAGGGTGTTGTTGGCGATATCGGCATCGATCAGCGTATCCATGAACCAAGCAGCGCCGACCCGCCAATGCTGGCGCAGATGCTTGCATAGAAAGCTGCCGACGATCATCCGCAGCCGGTTGTGCATCCAGCCGGTGTGCCAGAGCTGGCGCATCCCGGCATCGACCATCGGGATGCCGGTGCGGCCTTGTTGCCAGGCGCTGATCCGTGCGGCATCGGGCGCGGCCCAATCAAAATCATCGAAGCGCGGGTTGAAGTTGTCGCGCTCGGTATGCGGGAAGTTGAGCAATACATCGTGGGCGAATTCGCGCCAGCCCAATTCCTTGATGAAGCTGCTGGCGCCTTCGCCCGCATCGGTGGCACGTGCCGCCTGCACGATGCGCCAAGGCGAGAGCTCGCCGAAATGTAGATGCGGCGATAAACGCGAGCTGCCATCGATGGCGGGCAGGTCGCGGGTGCTGGCGTATCCGTCCAGTGCGTGCTGGATGAAGTGATCGAGGCGTTGTTGCGCGGCGGCCTCGCCCGGCGTCCATTCGGCCCAGAAGCCGTGATCCCACGCCGGCGTTGCGGCCATCGCCAAGGCGGCGGGCGTCAGGCCATCGTCAATTTTTACCAAGGCCGGCAGCGGCAAAGGCTCGCGTATCCATCGCGGTGGTTTCAGCTGCCCACGCGCTGCATTCCAGTACGGGGTGAATACCTTGTACGCATCGCCCGCCTTGGTGCGCGGGAACTCACCATCAAACAGCCGATGGGTGTTGAAGCGCCAGAGCGCCGCGCCGGCTTCACGAAGGGCCGTTTGCACGCGGCCGTGTTGTGCGATTTCGGCCGCGCCCACCGGCAAGCCGGATAGCACGGCGGTTGCATTGGTGTGCTGCGCCACGCGGGCGAGTTGTGCCGCCGCATCGCCCTGCAGGCAATGCAGGCGGCTGCCGTGTTCGCGCAAACGTGCATCCAGTGCGTGCAGGCTGCGCTGCCGCCACGCGCGTGCCGCCGCCCCTTCGCGGGTGGCCGGGTCATCGATATACAGCGGCAGCAGCCACAAGCCAGCACGCGCAGCATGGTGCAGGGCCGGGTGATCGGCCAGGCGCAGGTCGCGTTGCAGCCACCACAGGGCGCAGGGGGAAGCGTTCATCGGTCATCATGTGCGGAAATCCGCCGCATCCTGACATCTCATGCGTCAACAACCGGACACGCCCACCTCTGTTTCCGCCGCCGCAGCCTTGCGCCAAGCCAGCGCCCGCATTGCCCGCGAGGATGCCGAGCATTTGCTGCTGGCCGTGCTGGGCAAATCACGTGGCTGGTTGTTTGCGCATGACGATGCCGTGCTGGATAGCGCCGAGCACGCCCGCTTCGCCGCATGGGTGACGCGCCGCGAGGCCGGTGAGCCCGTCGCCTATCTCACCGGCCGCCGTGGCTTCTGGACGCTCGATTTGGTCGTTTCTTCGGCCACGTTGATTCCGCGCGCGGACACCGAATTGCTGGTGGAGCTGGCCTTGGCGCGCATCCCGCCCGCTGCCGCCGCGCGCATCGCCGATCTTGGCACCGGCAGCGGCGCGATCGCCTTGGCGATTGCCAGCGAGCGGCCACAGGCCGAGGTGATTGCCACCGATTTCAGCATGGCGGCACTCGATGTCGCGGCCAACAATGCCCAGCGCAACCGCATCGCCAATATCACGTTCCGGCATGGTGAATGGTTCGCGCCGCTGGCTGGCGAGCAGTTTGATGTGATCGCCAGCAACCCGCCGTATATCGAGGCCGATGACCCGCATCTGGGGCAGGGCGATCTGCGTTTTGAGCCGGCGACGGCGCTGGCTTCCGGCGTGGATGGGCTGGACGATCTGCGCCGCATCACGCGGGCTGCACCCGCGCATCTGCACGTCGGCGGCTGGCTGTTGCTGGAGCATGGCTGGAATCAGGGTGAATCGGTGCGTCGTTTGTTGGCCGAGGCCGGCTTTGTCGATGTCGAGACGGTGCGCGACTTCGAGCAACGCGAGCGCGTGAGTTTGGGGCGGTTGGGCTCGGGGCGGTAAAATTGCTGTTTCCCCACACGGAGCCGCTGATGCGCAGCCTGTACCCCGAGATCGAGCCGTTTGAGCGCGGCATGTTGCCGGTCGATGACCGCCACACGCTGTATTGGGAGCAATGCGGCAACCCCGATGGCAAGCCGGTGGTGATGCTGCATGGCGGCCCAGGTGGCGGTTGCAGCCCATCGATGCGGCGTTTCCACGACCCGGCCAAATACCGCATCATCCTGTTCGACCAACGTGGTGCCGGGCGCAGCACGCCGCATGCCGATCTGGTCGATAACACGACGTGGGATTTGGTCGCCGATATCGAGCGCATCCGGCAGATGCTGGAGATCGAGCATTGGCAGGTATTTGGCGGCTCGTGGGGCTCGACACTGGCGCTGGCCTATGCCCAAACCCATCCCGAGCGGGTGACCGAGCTGGTGCTGCGTGGCATCTTCATGCTGCGTCGCTGGGAGCTGGAATGGTTCTATCAAGAAGGCGCTTCGCGGCTGTTCCCGGATCAGTTCGAGCCGTATCGCAATTTCATCCCCGAGGCCGAGCGTGGCGACTTGATGGCCGCCTATCACCAGCGTTTGACCAGTGATGATGAAGCCGTGCGGCTGGACGCTGCGCGCTACTGGAGTATTTGGGAAGGCGGCACCAGCTATCTGCGCGTGCCCGAGGATTACGCCAGCAGCCACGGTGATGCGCATTTCGCGCTGGCCTTCGCCCGCATCGAGAACCACTATTTCGTCAACAAAGGCTTCTTCGATGCCGACGACCAACTGCTGCGCGATGCCGACAAGATCGCCGATATCCCCGGCGTGATCGTGCACGGCCGTTATGACGTGGTTTGCCCCATCGCCAATGCCTGGGATCTACACAAAGTCTGGCCGAAAGCGCAATTGGTGATTACCGCGACCGCCGGCCACTCTGCGTTTGAAGCCGAAAACATCGACGCGCTGGTGCGCGCCACCGACCATTTCGCGCCAAAAGTGATGTGAATCTTTCGCCGGCGTTGCCCGGCACCCAATAAATCTGGAGACCCTGATGAGCGACAACGATGACGAACTGATCGTCAAGGACAGCAATGGCACCCGCCTCGCCGATGGCGACAGCGTCACCCTGATCAAGGATTTGAAAGTCAAAGGCACCTCGGTGACCTTGAAGCGCGGCCAGCTGTGCAAAAACATCCGCCTGACCGATGACGAAGACCTGATCGAATGCAATGTGGATAAGGTCAAAGGCTTGGTGCTGCGTACTGAGTTTTTGAAGAAGGCGTGAGCGGGGATGATCCGTGACAGGCTGTCAGGGAACATAACCGTATGCCAGAAGAATCGCAAAGCCAAAATTGGAAGCCTGAGTTCCGATATGGGCGGCTCGTAATGCCCTACAAGCACTCCACTGCCATCGCCAATAGAGTCGCCGGAAAACCTCAGGATGGGTTTGAGTGCCGCCCGGGGAATGCGGTCATGTCGATGAAGACGTGGGCAATTGATACAGACGAATCTGCTCATATGATTCGCGTCATTGGGCAGCAGATCGGTTTCTCAGCAAGTGGCAAAATCCAGATCTACGAGACGGAGCCCGAGCAACCGCCGGGCCATAATCCCCATGGCTACGATATACGGTTCGTTCCATACGATGAGGGTTGAGTCATGGGTGCGCAGCCTGATAACTCCTCCAGTTGCCCCGCTTCACGGCGCGGCTTGATTCTGGCATCAGGCCGCAGGTGACGCTTTGACGCAGAATATTCTCTTTGTCTGTGGCAAGAACCGCTTGCGAAGCCCGACTGCGGAGCAGGTGTTCGCAGACTGGCCAGGTATCGAGACGGCTTCTGCCGGGACAGCCCATGACGCGGATTGCCCAGTGACGGCTGAACTGATCACATGGGCGGATACGATCTTGGTCATGGAAGCCACTCACCGGTCGAAGATCACGGCCAAGTTCCAGTCTCAGTTGCGCGGCAAGCATTTGGCGGTTTTGGGTATCCCAGACCGATTTGGATACATGGCCCCGGAACTCATCTGGCTACTCCAACAAAAGGTTCGGCCTTACTTGCCGACCGGTGCTGGTGTGGCTTAGTTTGCGGCCTGATAATTCATTCAATCCGGCGCTACATCGTGGCGCGACTTGATTCTGGCGTCACGCATCATATGACTACACGCACCGTTTCGTACTTGCTGCTCGCGCTGGGGTCGCTGCCGCTTCTTGTCTATCCATTTGTCCTGCTGGCGGGTGTCATGAGCTTGGCGGGTCACCGCTCGGACGATACGCCGCTTTTGTTGATCGTCATTACCTATGCCTTTCTCGTCTCTTCCATCGCCTATCCGGCCATCTATTTATGGGGTTTGATCATGGCTGTAAAGAACCTTGGGCGGGGGCGCTCAAAAGCGGCAGTTGTCATGAGTGCCGCACCGTTGTGGTATCTCCTTGCCGTGATCGTCTTGTATTTTGTCTGGGGTGCCATCGGATAATGACGATGACACCCCAACACCTGCGTGCAGTTTGGTGACGGTACGTAGGCGTGGTTCAGGGCTGGGCCGAAGCCATGATTATCGTGGCACAGCGGCATCCGCCCGGCTGCGCAACGCGCAAACAACAACGGCGCGATCAAACGCCGTTGTTGTGTCTGCCCGTGATCGAGTCAATCACGGTTCGTGATGCGACAACTCGCGCCCGGCATGGCCGACGATCAGTGCGTCAGGGCGGCCGACGACGCGCTCATCCTTGCCGGGGTAGGGCAGGGTGCTCAGGAAATAACGCATGCAGTTCAGCCGCGCGCGTTTCTTGTCATCGCTTTTGACCACGATCCACGGCGAATCGGCGGTATCGGTGTGGAAGAACATCGCCTCTTTGGCCTCGGTGTAATCCGGCCATTTGTCCAGCGATTGGATATCGATGGGCGAGAGTTTCCAGTGTTTGAGCGGGTCATTGCGGCGTGAGTTGAAGCGGCGCAGTTGCTCCTCACGGCTCACCGAGAACCAGAATTTGTACAGGCGGATACCGCTGCGGGTCAGCATCCGCTCAAACTCGGGCGCTTCGCGTAGAAATTCGAGATATTCGCCGGGGCTGCAGAAGCCCATCACTTTCTCGACGCCAGCACGGTTGTACCAGCTGCGGTCGAAAAACAGGATTTCGCCGTAAGTCGGCAGGTGGTTGATGTAGCGCTGGAAATACCACTGGCCGCGTTCTTGCTCGGTCGGCTTTTCAAGTGCCACCACACGCGCGCCGCGTGGGTTGAGATGCTCCATGTAACGCTTGATGGTGCCGCCCTTGCCGGCGGCGTCGCGGCCCTCGAACAGCAGCACGATGCGCTGCCCGGTTTCGCGCACCCAGTTTTGCACCTTCAGCAATTCGATCTGCAGCTTTTTCTTTTCCGCCTCGTATTCCTTGCGGCGCATCCGGGTGCGGTAAGGGTAGCTGGCCGGCAGCGGCGCGGAGACGCTTTCCTCCTTGCTGGGCGGCATCTTTTCCATCTGTTCCGCCGATTCCTTGCTGATACCCATTTCTTCCGCGCTGGCCCCCAGCGGCGGCGTCGGTGGCAGCGGGTGCTCGGCCATATGCGCTTGCGCCTCGGCCTGGGCGATCACGCTGGCTGCCTCGGCTTCCGGCAGCGCACTGGCCTGGCTGCGGGTGCGGCGGCGCACGGCGGGCTTGTCGCTGGCCGCCTTCTTCACGGCGGGTTTGTTGCGGACGGGCGGATTGGGTTTGGTCGTCATTGGCGGCTCGCTTTCGATGGGCATCACTGGGGCAAGCCTGCCATGTTCCGCGCCTGGGGGCTTGATATCACTCAATCTGGGTGATGATTGACCAGCCTGCCGTCCGGCTGGTGATCGATCATCCACAGCCCAGCCCAGAGTTTCAGATCCAACTCATAGCCTTCGCGGTGTTTTTGCATCAGCCAGGCCGGTGCCTCGGCGCGCGGCACGGCGTGGACGGTGATCGCCTCATCGTCGATCCCCCCGCCTACACCGACCTTGCCAAGGCCGGTTGCGCGCACGAAGGCGATGCGCTCGTTGGTCAGCCCGGAGGAGGTCGGGCCGGAGAGCAATACCTCGACCCGATCAGGCGCCCAGCCGGTTTCCTCGATCAACTCGCGCCGCGCCGCGGCCTCCAGCGAATCATCATCGTGGTCATCGCCGACCAAGCCGGCCGGCATTTCGATGGTGCGCGCACCCAACGGCACCCGGTATTGCTCGACGAACAACACCTCGTCGTCTGGAGTGACTGCGATGACGATCACCGCCATGCCGTCGCCGCCGTGGCAGCGTTCACACGACTCCCATTTGCCGCGCCTGACCAGCCGCAGCCATTGGCCTTGATGCAGAATTTCCACCGGATCATCCATGCTTCGATGCTAACCCGTCCCGATGGCGGCTGTGCGACAGATTGACCAATGCAGCCCCAGCCGTAACCATGACCTTGAATTTCAGCCATAACTCTCGATGAGCCGACTCACTGCCGATCAGTTTTTTGCCCGCCTGCAGCGCCTGCCCGAAGACGATGCCGCCGCCATGTTGCGGCTGGTGATCGATTACATCCGGCCGCAGCGCGGTGCCGGTATTGCCGATGCGTTTCGCGCCAAGCTCAATGCACTCGCTGGCATGTTGGCGGCGGAGCCGGATTTGCACGCACGGATGGCGGAATCGCTCAAGAACTGGCTGGCCCGGCAAAATCTGCTGATGGCACTCAGCCATGTCGGCCTGCTGCCGCGGCGTGGCTTTCTCACCGAGTTGCAGCGCCGTGCCTACGATTCGCTGGTGCCGCCGGCGCTGGGCAGGCGCGATTTGGCCGATGCGCTCAAGTTTATTTTCCATCGCGATGGCGACCATCTATGGATCGCGGAAGTGGATGACGCGGCATGGCTCAACCTGCTGGCCTTGCTGACCCAAAGCCCGGTCGAGAAACCGACGGTGCCGAAGGAATGGCAGCAGCAGGCACTGGATACGATGGAAAAACTCTCGGTCTGGGTGGCGGCCGAAGAGATGGAAGGCGAACTGGTGCGGCTGGATCCGAAAATCCTCGACCGGCAATCGCCGTTCAGCGCCCTGCAACGCGAGATATCGCGCTATGTCGGCGACTATCAGGCCCATCTCAGCGGCCAGCGCGAGGATTATCACGATGATGCGCATATCCGCGTGTTGCTCGAACAATCCGCCGAGGCACTGGCGCATTACCGCAAGCGCAGCCTGTCGCTGGGTGCCAGCATCGGCCTGACCTACCTCTTGGAGCGGCTCGATCAAACCCTGAAGCGGATCCAGCTCCTGCTTGACATGCTTGATCTGCGCCCGCGCGAGGCGCTTGATAAACGCGCGGTGGGCCTGCTGCTATTTCGTGACCTGGCCAGTGCCGCGATCCAGCGCAACAGCCTGCGCGCGCTATGGAAGCAGAACATCGGCCTGTTGGCGCGCAAGGTATCCAATAATGCCAGCGAGCACGGCGGGCATTACGTCACCAGTGATCGCCGCGGCTATCTGCGCATGTTCATCAGCGCGGCCGGTGCCGGCCTGATCATCCCGCTGATGGCGATCCTCAAGCTCAAGATCGAGGCGGCCGGCTTCCCGCCCTTGGGCAATGCGTTGCTGATCAGCCTCAATTACGGGCTGGGTTTCGTGCTGATCCACATGCTGGGTTTCACCGTCGCCACCAAACAGCCGGCAATGACCGCCGCGCATATTGCCAATGCGATGGAGCGCGGCAATCAATCGCGGGCCAAGCCAGCCGCCTTGGTCGAGCTGATCGCCCAGGTCGTGCGGACTCAATTCGTCGCCATCGTCGGCAATGTCAGCGTCGCGTTGATCGTCGCGTTTGCCATTGCGGCAGCGTGGTTGGAGGTGACTGGCGAGCCGATGATCGGCCCGGCCAAGGGCAGCTACATGCTGCATTCCTTGCACCCGATAGCCGGATTGGCCTTGTTTTATGCCGCGATTGCCGGGGTTTGGCTGTTCTGCTCAGGCTTGATCGCCGGTTATTTCGACAACCGCTTTGATTTGCTGGCCCTGCGCGAGCGCTTCATCCAGCACCCGATCCTGCGCGGATTATTGCCGCTGGCGTGGCGGGAAAAAATCGGCGGCTATCTGGCCGAGCATTACGGCGCACTTTGGGGCAACTTCCTGTTTGGCGTGCTGCTTGGCATGACCTCGTTCGTCGGCGTGATGACCGGCCTGCCGATTGATATCCGCCACGTCACTTTCGCCGCGACCAATGTGGGTTTCGTCGGCAATCTGGATTGGGCCGACCTGCTGGTTTATCTGTCCTTCGTGCTGATGATCGGTGGGGTCAATCTGCTGGTCAGCTTCAGTCTGGCGTTGATGGTCGGCCTGCGCGCACGCGCGCTCAAAGTGCCGGATCCGCTCGGTATCCTGCGTGCCTTGTTCGGCAAATTGATGGTGGCACCGTGGGAATTTTTCCTGCCGCCGGCCAAGCGTCTGGCACCCGCGCCGCCCAGCGATGCGCCGGTCAAACCGCCGCCGGAGCAAAAGGATTAGGTCGCAGCCGATTAGCGTCGGCGTATAGCGAGGGACTCTCAGAAACAAAAGGCCATCACTACGATCTGCCCCGGCAACGCTGCTGCCGTCGCTCACGCCTCCAGCAAGCGCCGCCGCGTCATCGGGCCAAAGCGGGCGCGCTCGATGAAATCATCTAGCGCGGCTTGATCGCGCGGGCCACGGGCAAACGGTGCGGCATGTGTGCCCAGCGGCGCATCCAGCGCGATGGTGGTCAACTGCCGCCAGAGCAACGCATGTTCGCGTTGCTCGTGCAGGCGCCGCGCAATCGCCGCCGCACCGCGCAGGCGCAGGAACGGCACTTCATCGATGCGGGCAAGCAGGGCATCCAGACTGCCGAAATGCGAGATCAGCGCGGCGGCAGTTTTCTGCCCGATGCCATTGACGCCCGGGATGTTGTCAACCGCATCGCCCGAGAGCGCCAGATAATCGGCGATCTGCGTGGCATGAACGCCATGTCGCGCACGCACGCCGGCCGCGCCCCAGCGTTGGCCACGGGCAAAATCGTATTGCTCATCGTCGGCTTCAAGCAGCTGTGAGAGATCCTTGTCGGCCGAGACGATCACCCCGCGCACGCCATGCCCGCGTGCCGCCGCCAAGGCGCTGCCGATCAGATCATCGGCCTCGTATCCGGCATCGGCCAAGGTGATGATGCCCAGTGCCTCGCACAGCGCCTTGCAATAGCCAAATTGGCGGCGCAATTCTTCCGGCGCGGGTGGCCGATTGGCCTTGTAGTCGGGATACAGCCGGTTGCGGAAGCAACTGTCCAGCGCCTCGTCGAAGGCCACCACGATATGGCGCGGGTGCTCACGTTCAAGCAGATCCAGCAGAAAACGGGCGAAGCCCTGCACCGCATTGAGCGGCCAGCCATCATCGTCGTGCCACTCGTCCGGCATCGAATGCCAGGCGCGGAACACATATAGCGAGGCATCGACCAGATGTAGGCTGGGGCGTGTGCTCACGGCCGCCAATCGCTGAGCAAGCGTGTGGCATCCGGGCGTTCGCGCTCGGGGGCGGGCATTTTGGCGGTGCCGATATGGATGAAGCCGACGATCACCTCATCCTCGTTGACGCCCAGCGTGCTGCCGATCACCGCATCGGTGGCCGCCCAGCCGGTTAACCATTGCGCGCCGAAGCCCAACGCCTGCGCCCCTTGCAGCAGGGCAAAACACACGCAACTGGCGGTGGCATAGCGTTCGCTGGCGGGGATTTTTTCATCAAATCCCTGCTCGCCAATCACCGTGACGATGAGCGGCGCAAAACTGAAACGCTCGCGTTCCTTCTGGATGATCGCCTCGCTGGCGGCCGGGTCGAGTTCAAGTTTGCGCGCCGCCAGCCGCTCCCCCAGGATGAGGCGTGCATCGCCCTGGATGCGCAGGAAGCGAAACGGCACGCGCTTGCCGTGATCGGGTACACGTGCGGCGGCCTGCAGCAGGCGGGCCAGTTGTTCATCATTCGGCGCGGGCTCGCCCAACAGGCGTGATGGCACCGAGCGGCGGTTTTCAAGGCATGAAAGGGTCATCAAGGTATGTTTTTTGCGACGGGATACGCAAACTCGGCATTGCGGGACTTGCTATTCTGCACCTGATGAAATGGGTGTGACAGTCTGCGCATGACACAGTTGGCGCAAAACGGGCAGTACGGTGCGATGGAGGGTGGATTCAAATCCGCCAACCCCGATTCCGAGCGCCTGCATCGTCAAGCCAGCCGCTTGGCCGCCGAGTGGATCGTACTGCCGATTGGCGGCTTCTGGTCGGAGTTGCTGCGCCGTCAGGAGGCGCAGGACATTCAGGGCGCCGACTATTCCACCCATCAGGCCGATCTCGAAGCGCTGCGCCTGCTGGTCGCCCGTCAGGATGATTGGCAACTGCGTTACCGCGCCGCGCTGGAGGCCGCCGCGCTTGCGTGGCGCAGCCGCCAGCAGCCCAAGGCCAAGAGCAATGCACTGACCTTGATGTCGGAATTGGAGCTCTCGGCCGAGTTGTATGGCCAACAGGCCATCGTCAGCCTGGAAAAAGCACTGGGCGGGTTGCAGGAAGCCGCCGAGCGCCGGGTGGCCGCGTTCGCCGCCGGTCTTGGCTTGCGCAGCGATGCCGGCAACCCGTGGGGTGTCGATGCGGTGGTGCGCGCATTTGTCGAAACCCTGCCGCTGGACGATTTCAGCCCGACCCTGACCCCGGTGGTCTTCGAGCATCTGGCGCAGCGGCTGGGGCCGGTGCTGGGCGATGTGCTGCCGCGCCTGATGCAATTGCTGGCCGGTGCCGGCGACGAACTGGGGCCGGTCGAACCGATCCTGCGCCGGGGCGATGGCGGCGGCGTTGCTGGCGCTGCGGCTGGCGGTCGCGTCGGGGCAAATGCGGGCGCAGGCGAATGGTTGCCGGACGGCGGTCTGGTCGAGGCACGTCATCCGATATCCGCCGCCGCGCCTGCTGGCGTGGTGACGGGCGGCCCGGCCGGTGCACCGATGCCTGCCGGCACGGCCCCGGGTGCGACGCACACTGCGGCCGGCCATGCGCAGCCCTTGCGTTATCGCGATGTCATCCATGACCGCCTCTCGGAATGGCGCCAGCGCGCACAGCAGGATGGCAGCTGGATGCAGCCCGAAGTGTCCGGCAGCGGCCATGTATTTGTCACCTCCGAGGTGATGACGGTCGCCTCGATGCTGCAAGGTGAGGATCCGGCACCCTATGTCGAGGTGTTGAACGGCCAGCGCAACGGCAGCCTGCATGAGGTGATCCGCGAGGAAATGCTCAAGGCCGCGGCGCAACTTGGCTTCGACCCCGATCGCACGCGCTTTGCCCGCGACGAACAAGACGCCATCGATCTGGTCGCGATGCTGTTTCGCAATATCGCCGACAGCAATGATTTGATGAGCCGTGGCAATCAGATGTTCGGCAAGTTGGTGCTGCCTTACGTCAAGGTGGCGATGCTGGATGATTCGCTGTTCAACCGCCGCGCCCATCCCGCCCGCCGCCTGCTCGATGCGCTGACCGAAACCTGCGATGGCAATGCTGGCGAGAACGCCATCGGCCGGGAAATGCTTGATCGCGCCGACCGCGTGGTTGATGAGGTGGTCTCGCGCTTTCAGGAAGATCAAGCGATCTTCGAGCTCGCCGCGCAGGAATTGCGCGATTTTCTTGATCAACAACGCCAGCGTGCCGAGTTGGCGGAAAAACGCGCGGCCGAGGCACTGCATGGCCGTGAGCGCCTGCATTACGCCCGCCAAGCCGCGTTCGACGCACTAGCCGAGCGCGTGGCCGATATGCCGCTTGCCGAAGCCAGCTTCGCGTTCATGGAGGGCGCTTGGCAAAAGGCGCTGGTGCAGATTTGGCTGCGTCACGGTGCCGATTCCGCGCGCTATCGCAGCTTGCTGGAATTGGGTGATGCGCTGCCGTTGCTGGATGTCGATGGCGCTGCGCTGCGCAGCCACTCATTGGCGCAGGGCTTTGGTGCCCGGCTTGATGATATGCGTGAATGCTTGGGCCAGACCGGCCTGATCGGCGAGGCCGCCGACCAAGCGATTGCCCGCCTGCTGCGCGGCATCGCCGATGCCGATGGTGATCGTGCCATCCATCCGTTGCAGGCCCCGGAAGGCGATGTGCTGAGCGATGCTGAAACCGGCTTGCACACGGTGCCCGGCGCGGACGACGCGCCGGTGGATGAAACCTTGGTGGCGCGCCTGCGCAAACTGCGCATCGGCCAAGGCCTGCGCATTCGTGAGCCCGATGGCCGCGAATCCGCCGCGCGCATCGCCTGGGTCAGCCCGCTGACTTCGCGCTTCCTTATCGTCAATCGCCGTGGCGTGCGCAAACTGGTGGTATCGCCGGAGCAACTGGCTGCACTGGTTGGCAAGGGTGAAGTCACCGTGCGTGCGGTCGATGCGCCGGTCGATCACGCGATGCGCAATCTGTGGGCGCGTCTGCAAACCGGCGACGAGCCGGCCTGAACTTCCGCCAGCATTGCGGGTAGTATCGCGGGAACTCCCGGGATTCAGGTGCGGCGATGGCAGTACGGATTGGAGTAGTGCGAGAGACCGCCGCTGGCGAACGGCGCACGGCGTTGACGCCGGAAACCTGCGCAAAATTGATCAAGGCCGGTGCCGAGGTTGTGGTTGAGCGCGGGCTCGGCGTTGCCGCGTATTTCCCCGATGCGGCGTATCAGGCGGCCGGTGCGGAATTGGCCGACGATGCCGCAGCCGTGCTGGCCGAGGCCGATGTGTTATTCGCGGTGCAACCGCCGGCCAATGCGCAGATCGCGCAACTGAAGCCGGGCGCGGTATTGATCGGCGGCATTCAACCAGAGGCAGACCCCGCCCGCGCCGATGCCCTGCGCGAACGCGGCATTGTGGTGTTTCCGCTCGAGCGCCTGCCACGCACCACGCGCGCGCAATCGATGGATGTGTTGAGCTCGCAGGCCGGTATGGCGGGTTACAAGGCCACCTTGATCGCGGCCGAATTGGCGCCGCGCTTCTTCCCGATGTTGACCACCGCTGCCGGCACGATCCGGCCATCAAAAGTGTTGATCGTCGGCGCGGGCGTGGCCGGTTTGCAGGCGGTCGCGACGGCCAAACGGCTGGGCGCGCAGGTGGAAGGCTTCGATGTGCGGCCGGAAACCCGCGAGCAGATCGAATCGCTGGGCGGCAAGTTTCTTGATCTTGGCGTGAGTGCGGCGGGCGAGGGTGGCTATGCGCGTGCGCTCACCGAAGAAGAACACGCCGAACAGCAACGCCGCTTGGGCGAGCATCTCAAAAGTGTCGATGTCATCATCTGCACGGCGGCGGTGCCGGGCCGACCAGCACCGAAAATCATCAGCGCCGAGATGGTGGCGATGATGCGGCCGGGCAGCGTAATCGTCGATCTGGCGGCGGAGACCGGCGGCAATTGCGCGCTGACCGTGCCCGGCCAGAGCATCGAAACCGACAACGGCGTCAGCGTGGCGGGGCCGCTTGATTTAGCCTCGATGGGTGCGCTGCACGCCAGCGAAATGTATGCGCGCAATGTCTTCAATTTCGCCAGCCTGTTGATCACCACCGATGGCCTGAACCTTGATTGGGACGACGAGTTGCTGGCGAAAACCGTGTGGCCGCCGCGCGCCGATCCTGCCCGCTGATGTGGCCACTGTGGGTGGGGTTGTCGGCCTTGTTGGCGATTGCCAGCGATGCTTCGATGCTGGACCAGCGTGCGTTGTTCTTGCTGGCCAAGCCGCTGACCACGGTGCTCCTGATCGCGGTGGCATGGCAGCGCGGTGGCGTGCCGCGCTTCAAGCGGATGATCCTGATCGGCTTCGGGCTTTCGCTGTTGGGTGATATCGCCCTGATGTTTGATGGCGGCTTCGTCGCTGGTTTGGCGGCCTTCCTGTGCGCGCATCTGGTATTTCTACGCGCGTTTACCTTGGATACGCCCTTTTTGGCGCGATTGTGGCCGTTTGCCGGCTATGCCTTTATCGCCGCGATGGTGCTGGTATTTCTGTGGCCGGATTTGCCCAACGGTTTGCGCCCAGCGGTGACGGTCTATGTGTTGGCCTTGGCGGTGATGGCCGCGCAGGCGATGGCGCGTTGGCGGCTGCAGCGTGATGTGCTGGCCGCACGCGCCGCGTTGGGCGCACTGGCATTCGTGGTATCCGACACGGTGCTCGCGGTCAACCGCTTCCATGCGGCCTTGCCGTACTCGGGGCTGTGGGTGTTGGCCAGTTACTGGCTGGCGCTGGGTCTGATCGTGGCGGCGTTGCCACGGCGCTGATTTTGCCGAGATACATTGATCAGCGGGTTTTGGCGGCCGTGGTGGGGCTGGTCAATCGACCATGCTGATTCGCTATCGCGCGCACTTGGGCGAGCGCAAGCATCGACATCAAGATCAAACACCGATGATTCAGGGCTTGCTGGTCGGCGCGGCCGGTTTTTCGCGGCGTGGGGCGTTTTCGCGCACCCAGGCTTGGCGTTGTTCGGGGGTCATCGTCGCCCATTCGCGGCGCAGTGCTTCGCGCTCGCTGCTGTTCATCGGCCGCATCACATGGAACAAGACCAGCGTTTGTTTGCGTTCGGGATGGCTCATGTCGCGGGTTTTTTCGTACAAGACGCGCATCTGTTCCTGCTGCTCCGGGTTGAGCCGGTCAAAGCGGTCGTGGCCACTGCGCGCGCGCGCGCGTTCTTCCGGCGGCATGTCGCGCCAGCGTTGGGCGTGGGCCAACATGCGCTGGCGTTGCTCGGCATTGGCGTTGTTCCAGCGTTCGCGCAAGGGCTGGGTCAGCAGCTCGCGCTCAGCGCTGCTTAGTTGATCCCAGTTGGCGTCAGTTTTGTTTTGCGCCAGTGCGGTGGTGGCCGGGGCCAGCGCCAGCAGGATCGGCAGCAGTAGGTGGGGGGTGGGGTTTCGCATCATCATCAATTACTCCATCGCCAGGATGCGGACATCGTCCGAGCCCAGCCAGGCATAGAAATCCGGGCTGCGGGTGAGCAGGCCGTTGTCGCTGTCAGTGTTTGTGGTGGTTGCGGCGGCATCGGCGGCGATTTCGGCAATGCGTGCGGCATCGGCATCATCGTGCTGGCGCAGGGTGGGCGAGAGCACCAGCATCGCGGCCAGCGCGAGGCTTGCGAATGCCGCGCCACCGGCAAACCAGCGGCGCTGCGTGTGCCGGCCTTGGCGTGCGCGGGCTTGTTCAGCGGCCAGTATTGGCGAAAGCTGCAAGCGGGTGCGGCCAGCCAGATGGCGGCCAGCGGCCTGCCAGTGTGCACGCAATTGGGTATCGAAATCGTGATCGCGGGTATTCATCGCCAGTCGTCCAGTTTTGCTTGCATCGCCGCGCGGGCGCGGGAGAGGTGTGTCTTTACCGAGCCTTCGCTGCAGCCCATGATGTCGGCGGTCTGCGCGACATCAAATTCTTCCAGCACGCGCAGCACAAAGGCTTCGCGTTGGCGTTCGGGCAGGGCGCGCATCGCCTCGCGCATCCGTGCCCACGCCTCGCGGCTGTCATGGCTGCGCGAGGGATCGGGGCCATCATCGGCCCAATCCATCACCTCGCCATCGTCCATCGTCGAGGAACTCATCCAGCCCAGCCGGAAACGCCGGCGGCGGCTGGCATCGATGATCCGCGTGCGCAGGATGCGCCAGAACAGCGGCGGCCATTCGTCAGCCGGGCGCTCGCGATAGGCCAGCATCTTCAGCATCGCGTCCTGCACCGCATCCAGCGCGTCATCACGATGACGCAGGCTGGCCTCGGCAAAGCGGAACGCGCGGCTGCCGATATCGGCCAGAAAGGCATCCAGCGTGATGCCCGGCGCTGCGGGCAGCGTCGGCATCAGGCGGGGCTCCGGGCCGGCATCGGGGCACATCGGTGGGCAATCATCCGTGGGGTCTCGCTCAAGTAAACGCACGAAGGATATTCCGGTTGACGGTACGCACGTGCATTCAGTCATGGTTATGATGCGATAAACACGCATGGGGCTGGGCGATGAGTGACGGGTTCGTGGCGCTGTACATCTTCATGCTGGCGGCTATCGCCGGCCATGTGATTATTTCGCGGGTGCCGGTGATCCTGCATACACCGCTGATGTCGGGCTCCAACTTCATCCACGGCATCGTGCTGATCGGCGCGATGGTGGTGTTGGGCCATGCCGATACCACGCTGGAGAAAGCCATCGGCTTTATCGCCGTGCTGCTGGGCGCAGGCAATGCGGCGGGTGGTTATGTGGTCACCGAGCGGATGCTGGAGATGTTCAAGTCCAGCAAGAAGCCGGAGGCGAAGGCGTGAGCGTCATTACGCTGGTTCAAGCCAGCTATTTCATCGCTGCCACGTTGTTTCTGCTTGGCCTGCAGCGCATGGCCAGCCCGAAAACCGCGCGCAGCGGCATCCAGTGGGCGGGGGCGGGCATGGTGCTGGCGACGATCGCCACGTTCTTCCTGCCGGGTTTGCAAAACATCGCGTTGATGATCGTGGCGATCGTGATTGGTGTCGGGCTCAACTGGATCTGGGGCAAGAAGGTGGCGATCACCGACATGCCGCAGATGGTGGCGCTGTTCAACGGCATGGGCGGTGGCTCGGCGGCGGCGATTGGTGCGCTGGAATTGGTGCGCGCATCGACCGGCAGTAATGACCACGGCATCTTTGCGCTGTCACTGGGCGCGGCCGGTGCCTTGATCGGCTCGGTGGCCT
>JAUNTK010000041.1:16698-22047 GCA_030538735.1 Pseudomonadota bacterium | reverse complement strand
CTACCGTCGCCGCTCAGGGCTGCGCTCCAGCTTCGATTCGCGGCCGCGCACCATCCATGGCGCGCTCGCCGGTAGATATGCATTCCCGGTCCTCACACGCTTGATGCGGATCGGCTTTCGCTTCGGATGCAATCCCCACCAAGCCCGCATCGTCACCCAAACACAACAAAGCCCGCATATCGCGGGCCTCGTCGTATTGCAGCGTGCCCATCAACCGGGCATCACCACAATTTGTATTCCAGCATCAGGCTGTATGAGCGCCCGCGTGGGTCGGCCACGCGCGGCTCCCAGCCCGAGCCACCGCCGTAATCCAGATACGCCAGAGTGAACGGCGGGTCGGCATTGAACAGGTTGCGGATACCAAAGGTGACTTTCAGCTTATCCACGCCTGTCCAGCTCAGGCTGTAGTTATAGGTCACATAATCCCGCACCTTGGGCTGATAATCACGCGGCACATGCACGCCCGTGCGGATCCGGGTGGGCTGATAGCCGGAGGCCGGGGCATCCAGATAACCGTCGCGGTAAATCTGGGTGAGGCTGTGCGCCCAGTCGCCCTTGCTCCAGTTGAAGCTGAGCGTGTGCTTCCATTTCAACGGCAAGATGCCCCATGTGGTGAATTTGCCCGTCTGGTTGGCGCTCCATGGCGAGGTTTCCAGCGTTTTGGTCTTGTAGTGGCTGAGATAATTGCCGTTGAGGTTGATCAGCCACATACCATCAAGCAACTCGCCGCGCAGATTGGCGTCAAGCTCGATGCCACGGGTCAAGGTGCCGCCGGTATTGACGAAGCGTTGGTCGATTTGCACCACCTCGCCGCTGGCATCACGGATCCAGTTCTCGCCGAAAATATCGTAGTTGTCTTTCAATTCGCGCAGCGATGTCGAGCGGATGCTGGCGAGGCGTTCGACTTCCCACCAGTCGATGCTCATGTTGAACCTTTCGCCGGGCGCAAACACCATGCCGATGCTGCGTTGCTTGGCCTCTTCGGGTTTTAGCGCGGGATTGCCGCCGGTCAGGATCACCGGCCAGATGTTTTCGCAACCGGCCACGCCCGCGCGTGGATCGCCACCCGGGCAGCGTGCCGGGTCGGCGATGTCCACGCCGGTGCCGATACTGGGTGATTCGGTGGTGCCACGGAACAGCCGGGCGAAATCCGGCACCTTGAAACCTGTGCTGTAGGAGCCACGAAACACCAGCGAATCCGTCGCCTTCCATTTGAACGAGTATTTCGGGTTGAAGGTGCTGCCAAAACCATCGTAGCGGTCGTAGCGGCCGGACATCGTCAGGTCGAATGAATCAACCACCGGCACCAGCAGCTCGATATAGGCGGCGCGCACGCTGCGCGATTTGCCTTCCATGTAATTGCTGGCATCACCAGCGGCCTGATAAATCCAGGCACTGCCGCCAGTGGTTGGATATTGCGCGGTATTCCAGCGATCCGGGCCGCCAAATTCGTATTCCTCGCGCCGCCACTCCGTACCAAATGCCGCCTGCACGTCTTCGCTGCCCCATAGTTTGAAACCGAGGCTGCCGGTGACGGTGGCATCAAACGTGGTGGTCACGGTTTCGCCGTGATAAAGCTCGGTGCCATTGGCCGAGATCGCCTGCAATGCCTGCAGGGTGGCCGGTGTTTGGCTTTGGCCCGGCAACAGGAAGGGGTTCAACTGCCCAGTGCGCATCAATTCCTTGAGCGGGGCGGTAAACACGAAACCACTGCTCAATACCGACCGTGCCTTGCTGGCAGAGCGCGAAACGCCAGCGGTGTAATCCCATCGGCCGATGCTGCCATCCATGCCAAACAATAGGCGGTTGGCGCGGGTGGTGGTGGTGTATTCGCGCGGGCCGCATTCATAACAGCGCCAACGGTAGGCAATCGGCGCGCCGTACACCAGATTGGCTTGCGTGCCGAAGAAGCCATGCAGGGCATCGTAGATCGCGTCGTAGGTGGGCCGGGTCAGATCGTTGAGCGGGTAGGGGTCAAGCGTGCCGGCTGCGGCTGTGGGATTGGTGGCCGAGGGGATCGCGGTGGTGAATTGCAGGGCCTCGAAATGCCGTTTGGATTTGACCTCGGAGGCCATCGCCTCGAAATAGAATTGATGGTTATCCGTGATTTTGAAGGTGAAACGGCCGATGGCTTGTTTGGAATCGACCGCCTGTTGCAAGGTGCGTGCGCGGCCGTAGTCCCACGCGCAGGCATAACGGAAGGCGGGGTTCCAGATCTGGTCGCCATAGGGCCCCATCAGATCGCCGGCGTTTTCGCAGCCGATGCCGCCCGGCAGATTGGCGATATTGACCCAGCTTTGCAGGCTGCCATCGGGTGCGGTCAGATTGCCTCCAATCAGCGTGCCGGCGGCGCTGCCGATGGTGGCAAACGGGCCGCCGCGCGAATCCGGCGACAGGCCGCGCTCGGGCTGAAAACTATGGGTGAAATCGCGCTGGGTGCCGCGCAGGATTTCATTGCGCTTGGCGCTGAGCGCCAGCCAGACGTTCCAGCCATCATTCTGCAAGTCGCCAATCCCGCCCAAGATACTGGCGCGGTGGATGTTGCCGCCACCTTCTTCGGTGATGTCGGTGCCGGCACTTAATGACAGCCCTTGATAATCGATGCGGGTGATGAAGTTGATTACGCCGCCGATGGCATCAGTGCCATACACGGCGGATGCGCCATCACGCAGGACTTCGACGCGCTCGATCGCCTGAAACGGGATCGAGTTCAGATCCACCACCTGGCCGGCCAAGCCGTGTGCTGCGACACGGCGGCCATTGAGCAGCACCAGTGTGGCATCCGCGCCTTGACCCCGCAGATTGGCACCGGAGACGCCGTTGTTGCCACGCCCCTCGCCCGGCGCGATCGAATTGTTGGCGGCCAGACTGTCGGAACCACTACTGGCGATATTGAGCTGTTGCAGCAACTGCTCCGCCGAGGTGATGCCGGCCGCATCGATCTGCTCACGGCTGATTGATGTCAGCGGCAGGGCTTCCTCGATATCGGTGCGTTTGATGCGCGAGCCGGTCACCGTGACGCGGTCAAGGGTCGAGGCGCTTTCCTGCGCAGTCGAGGCTTGCTGGGCGTAGGCCGGCAGTGCCAGCGTGGTGATGAGGGCGAGGGCAAGCGGATTCGGGCGGAGCAATGAACGGGTGCGCATCTGGTAATCCCCATGATTGGCAAGCAGCGGCTGCTTCTGATTTCCCCAAAGTGCCGCTGCGAAATGTGACGGTCATCCTTGTTGGTCAATCTAATCGTTTTTGCGCGCTCGTGCAGTGTGTGCGCCTTTGCCTGCCATGTCATTGATGGCGCATGGAACTATCTGGCGCAGCGTGTTTGATCCAAGCCCACTCCCCCAACGCCTCGCCCGGAGGAGAGGGGAACAACGTTTGTCGTCACTCCAGTGATGGACGCAACATCCGCCGTTACCGTGCGATAGGTACACGATCTACCGTCACCCCAGCGAAAGCTGGGGCCCAATGGTTAGCATTTGTTACGCTCGGAATGCAATGGATCCCGGCTTGCGCCGGGGTGACGGCGAGGGTTCGATGTGCGTGGGTTTGCCAACAAAAAACGCCCCGAAAAGGGGCGTTCTTCATCACACCCGCGGTCAGGATCAAACCGCCATTGGTTCGCTGAAGGCTTCCGGCTCGCGGTCGAATTCGGCGTTTTGTTTGCTGAACTCGCTCATCGGGATACAGGCGCAGAACACGTTCTTGTCGCCATATACGTTGTCTACGCGCGCCACCGGCGGCCAATATTTTTGCCGCTTCAGGCTTGCCAGCGGGAACACGGCCAACTCGCGGCTGTAGCCGTGCTTCCAATCGGCGGCCATCGCCTGGGTGGCGGTATGCGGGGCGTGTTTCAGCGGGTTGTCTTCGCGATCAAGCGTGCCTTCTTCGACCATGCGGATTTCCTCGCGGATCTGGATCATGGCATCACAGAAGCGGTCGAGCTCATGCTGCGATTCGCTTTCGGTCGGCTCCACCATCAAGGTGCCCGCGACCGGGAAGGAGAGCGTCGGCGCGTGGAAGCCGAAATCGATCAGGCGCTTGGCGACATCCTCGGCGCTGATGCCGGTGGCATCCTTGATCGGGCGCAGGTCAAGGATGCATTCGTGCGCGACCATCTGGTTGCGGCCGGTGTAGAGCGTCGGGTAGTGCGCTTCGAGCTTGCGGGCGATGTAGTTGGCGTTGAGCAACGCCACTTGCGTGGCACGGCGCAGGCCATCGGCGCCCATCATCGCGATATACATCCACGAGATCGGCAGGATGCTGGCCGAGCCATACGTCGCAGCACTGACCATCGCGCCTTCACCCACGCCTTCGGTCTTGAACGCATCGGCATTGACCGGCTTCGGCAAGAACGGGGCGAGGTGCGATTTGACCGCGCACGGACCAACACCGGGGCCGCCGCCGCCATGCGGGATGCAGAAGGTCTTGTGCAGGTTGAGATGCGATACATCGCTGCCCCATTTGCCTGGCTTGGCCACGCCGACCAGTGCGTTCATGTTGGCGCCATCGGTATAGACCTGGCCGCCGTTGGCGTGGACGATTTCGCAGATCTCGACCACCGCTTCCTCGAACACACCATGGGTGGACGGGTAGGTGATCATGATGGCGGCCAGATCATCTTTGTGGCGCTCGGCCTTGGTGCGCAGGTCATCGACATCGACGTTGCCGTTCTTGTCGCAGGCCACCACCACGACTCTCATCCCGCAAAGCTGCGCCGAGGCCGGGTTGGTACCGTGCGCGGATTCGGGGATCAGGCAGACATCGCGCTGGTGGTCGCCACGCGAGGCATGCCAGGCGCGGATCGCAAGCAGGCCGGCGTATTCGCCCTGCGCGCCCGAGTTGGGCTGCAGGCTGACCGCATCGTAGCCGGTGATTTCCACCAGCATCGCTTCTAAACCACTGATCAATTCTTGATAGCCGGCGGCTTGCTCGGCCGGTACCAGCGGGTGGATATTGGCGAATGCCGGCCACGTCACCGGGATCATCTCGGCGGTGGCGTTGAGCTTCATCGTGCACGAGCCCAGCGGGATCATGGTGCGATCCATCGCTAGGTCTTTGTCGGCCAAGCTGCGCATATAACGCAGCATTTCGTGCTCGCTGTGGTGGGTGTTGAACACCGGGTGGGTGAGAAAATCGCTGGTGCGGCGCAGTTCCGCCGGGATCAGCGATTCGGCCTCGGCATCCAGCGTATCGATTGAGGGTAGTTGGGCAGCGTCATCGGCAAAAATTTTCCACAGCAGTTCGATGTCCTCGCGGGTGGTGGTTTCGTCCAGCGAGATGCAGAGGTAATCATTCCATGCGCGGCGCAGGTTGACGCCGTGATCGAGCGCGCGTTGCATCAGTGCATCGGCC
>JAUNTK010000041.1:15513-16665 GCA_030538735.1 Pseudomonadota bacterium | reverse complement strand
ATCGTATCGAAGGCACTGGCGTGGTGGTCGCGGGTGTAGCCCAGTTGCTTGAGCCCGGCGCGCAAAATCGAGGTCAGCCGATGCACGCGGTTGGCAATCCGCTTCAAACCCTCCGGGCCGTGATACACGGCATACATCGAGGCCATCACCGCCAGCAAAACTTGCGCAGTGCAGATGTTGGAGGTGGCCTTTTCGCGGCGGATATGTTGCTCGCGGGTTTGCAGGGTGAGGCGATAGGCCTTGTTGCCCTCGCCATCCACCGATACACCGATCAAGCGGCCCGGCATATTGCGTTTGTAGGCATCACGGCAGGCCATGAAGCCGGCATGCGGGCCGCCAAAGCCAAACGGCACACCGAAGCGCTGCGAGTTGCCGATGACGATATCCGCGCCCATTTCGCCGGGCGATTTAAGTAGCGTCAGGGCCAGCAAATCGCTGGCGACGATAAACAGCGCGTTATGGGTATGGATGGTGGCGGCATCGGTTTGCCAATCAGCCAGCCAGCCGCTGGAGGCCGGGTATTGCACCAGCACGCCGAAGTAATCGCCGCCGGCCAGCGCGGCGTGGAACTCATCGGTGCTCATCACGATCTGGATCGTGATGCCGAGCGGCTCGGCGCGCGTGCGCAAGAGTTCGAGGGTCTGCGGGTGGGTATCGCCGGAGACCACGAAAGTGCTGGATTTGGATTTGGCCGAGCGTTTGGCCAGCGTCATCGCCTCGGCGGCGGCGGTGGCCTCATCCAACATCGAGGCATTGGCGATTTCCATGCCGGTCAGGTCGGCACACATCTGCTGGAAGTTGATCAGCGCCTCCATCCGGCCCTGCGAGATTTCCGCCTGATACGGGGTGTAGGCGGTGTACCACGCCGGGTTTTCCAGGATATTGCGCAGGATGACGTTGGGCATGTGGGTGCCGTAATAGCCTTGGCCGATGAAGCTCTTGAACACCGTGTTCTTGTCGGCGATGCCGCGGATTTTGGCCAGCGCCTGCACTTCGGTCATCGCACCGGGCAGGGCCAGCGGGGCTTGCAAGCGGATCTTGCCGGGCACGATGGCCTCGGTCATTGCATCCAGAGAGTCGTGGCCGATCACCTTCAGCATCGCGGCGATTTCGGCATCGTTCGGGCCGATATGGCGGGCGATGAAGGCATCG
>JAUNTK010000041.1:0-15503 GCA_030538735.1 Pseudomonadota bacterium | reverse complement strand
CGGTTTTCCAGTTCGGCAAGAGTGGGGCGGTTGGACATGGCGGCAGGCATCCGATAGCGGTGGGGTGGGGCGGACGCGGGCGTCCACCGTTCGCGGGCGGCCAGTGCGTGTGTACGCCGGCCCCGCTGCCACGCTCTGTCCTTTTGCCTGAGAGTTTCAACGGCGAGCCGTCTTGCCCCTTCGGCGCCGGCCTGCGGATGCAGCCGATCTCTCCAGAGTGTTGATGCCTGCAGCGGTCACTGACCTGAGCGATTCCGGGCGGTTGCGCCTTCGGCAGCCGGTCTGGCCGACTTCTCCCACTGCAGGCGCAAGTATAGCGGCCGGCATCGTTATGATGCGGGCTTTCGATTGCAGTGCATCGCCCATGTCACGCAACGTGTCCAAATCCAGCAAGCGCCGCAAACACACGGCTGCCCGGGGTGCCGCAGTACCCGCCGCTGCGCCGGAGCTGGCAGCAGCGTCGTCGCCTTCGACAGCGGCCAGCCCGCGCGTGCCCGAGTACGCCAACCGCCTGTATTGGTGGCCGCGCATGGTGCGCCTGTTCAAGCAGGAGCCGGCACTGGCGATCACCCTCAGTTATTTGTTGGTCGGGCTGGTGGGCGTGTGGTCAAGCTATTGGTATTACCGCCAATTCGGCATCCCGATTTTGCAGTATTACCAAGTCAGCGATTTCCTCATTTCCGGCCTGCGCGAGCCGCTCAATTTTCTGGCGTTGCTGTTGATCTTCGGCTTCAGTGCCTTGGTGCATATCGGCACGGTCAATTACGAGATACGCAACCCGGTGCGGGTGGCACGGATGCGCAAGACCCGTTGGGGGCGGCTGTGGTTTCCCGAGGCCGCCAGTGCATTTCGCCGCCGCCGCTGGTATGACATTCCGCCCGAACTCATTATTTTTCTGGCCTGCGCCATTGGCGGCGGCTCGGTGATGATGTCCAAGGCCGAGCAACGCGCCGACCAACTGCGCGCAGGGTTGGGTGCGCCACTGGCCATCACCTTGCAAGGCAGCCCGCTGCCCTTGCAGGGCGATGCGCGTTTGATCGGCACGAGCTCTAGCCACATTTTCCTGTATTGGCCAGCCAATGGCCGTACCGAGGCCGTCGCTTCGTCATCGCTGGCCCGTATCGAACGGCTGCCCCGCCAGCTGCCCGCATCCAAGGATAAAAAATGAGTGATCGACCACGCCTGAGTTTTGCCCGCCTTGCTCCGATACTGGCGGGGTTGTCGATGCTGGGGCCATTTTCCATCGATACCATATTCCCGGCATTCCCGGATATCGGCGCGCAATTTGGCGCCGACAAACTGGCGATGCAGCAGACCATCAGCGCCTATCTGCTGGCCTATGCCTTGATGAGCGTGGTGCATGGGCCGCTCTCTGATGCGGTGGGGCGGCGCAAGGTGATTATTGCCGGCTTGGTGGTGTTTGCCATCGCCTCGGTGGGTTGCGCGCTATCCACCTCGCTACCGATGTTGCTGGCGTTTCGCGTCTTGCAGGGCTTGTCGGCGGGGGTGGGTTTGATCGTCGGCCGCGCGGTGATCCGCGATGTGTTCGATGGTGATGATGCGCAACGCCTGATGAGCCAAGTCTCGATGATTTTTGGCGTGGCCCCGGCCATCGCGCCTTTGGTGGGCGCATGGCTCTTGGGCTGGTCGGCGTGGCCGTCGATTTTCTGGTTTCTGACGATCTTTACCGTGTTGATGATGCTGGCGGTGCTATGGCGCTTGCCAGAAACCTTAGCCCCGGCCGCCCGCCAACCGATGCAGATCAAACCGATGCTGCGTGGCTATATGGCGATGCTGCGCGATAGCCGTTTTATGCGCTTGGCGCTGGCCGGCGGTTTGAATTTCTCCGCCTTGTTTCTGTATATCGCCTCGGCACCGGCCTTGGTTATCGAGCACCTCAAACTGGGGCAGAACGGCTTTGGTTGGTTCTTTATCCCGATGATCGGCGGCATGATGATCGGCGCGTTCACCTCTGGCCGCTTGGCCGGGCGGGTTAGCGTGATATTGCAAGTGCGGGTCGGGTTTGCCTGTTGCATCCTCGCCGCGCTGATCAATCTGGTTTATCACGGCATGGTGGAACCACCGGCTACCCTGCCCACCGTTTTGCCCATCGCGCTCAACTCATTTGGGATCGCGCTGGTGTTCCCGATCCTCACCCTTGCCATTCTCGATATGTTCCCGGCCGCACGTGGCGCGGCATCCTCGATGCAAGCCTTTATCTCGCTGCTGTTCAATGCCGCGATAGCCGGCCTGCTCTCGCCGTGGCTAAGCCACGACCTGTTCAAGCTATCGATGGCCGCCGGCCTGTTATCGCTGCTGGCGTGGGGGTTTTGGCGCTGGGAATACAACAAACGCCCACGCGGGCCATCCTGCCATGATGAAGCGGTTGTGCTGCAACCGATCGACAAGATGTGAGGTGGCGGCTTGCCGTTAGCTGGGGCTGCGCTGACAGCACTCGGGTGACCGTATTCAGTCAAATGATTATATAACTCGCCAATCAAACAAAAAGGACGGCAAGCGCCGTCCTTTTTTCCATATCGATACCGATGGGCTTAGTTCGGCGCATTCCAGCCGCATTGTTTGCCTTTGTTTTGTTCCTTCAGCCAGCCTTGCAACGGGGCGAAGTATTCCAGCACGGCGCTGGCATCCATTTGTTCGCCGCCGGTCAGTTCTTTCATGGTTTTTTGCCACGGTTGGCTGTTACCTTTGGAGAGCATCGCCCAATAGCGTTGGCCGGCCTCCTTGTTGCCGTAGAAGCTGCATTGATACAGCGGGCCGGTATGGCCGGCGGTATCGCAGAGTGATTTGTAGAACTGGAACTGCAACACATGCGAGAGAAAATAGCGGGTGTACGGGGTGTTGCCCGGCACATGGTATTTGGCGCCGGCATCAAAGTATTCCTCGCCGCGTGGGGTTGCTGGGGCGACACCCTGATATTTGGCCTTCAAATCCCACCACGCCTTGTTGTATTCGCTGGGCTTGATCGAGCCATCAAACACGCCCCAGCGCCAGCGGTCGATCATCAGGCCAAACGGCATGAAAGCGACCTTGGCCAGCGCCATGCGCATTTGTGAGTTGATCACGGCCTGGTTGGATTGCTTCTGTTCGCTGACCAACCCGATGGAGTGCAGGTAATCCGGCGTCATCGCCAGCACGATCACATCGCCGATGGCCTCGTGGAAGCCATCATGCGCACCGGCCTGGAACATCGCCGGCTGCACGTTATAGGCCAGGTCGTAATAGATATGGCCCAGCTCGTGGTAGATGGTGGTGAATTCTTCCTCGGTGGGCTTGATGCACATTTTGGTGCGCACATCGCCCTTCATGTTCATGTCCCAAGCACTGGCGTGGCAGACCACATCGCGGTCGCGCGGCTTGATGAACTGGGTGTTCTGCCAGTAGCTTTCGGGCAATTTGGGCATGCCCAGCGAGACATAAAAATCCTCGGCGCGGCGGGTCATTGATTGGGCGATTTCAAGCCGGGCATCGTGTTGGATGTCATCGGCGCTGCGGTTGCCGGGTTTGGCCTGTTCGGCCTTCAAAATGGCCTGATATTGGCCTTCCAGCGCGCCGGTGATGTCGAGGCCGCCCACACCCGGATACGGCTCCAGCATGTCCCAAAGATTGCCCCAATCCTGCTGCCACATATTGCCCATCAGATGCGCCGGCAACAGCCCATTGCCGACCGAGCCCTTGCCCGGATATTGCTGCTCCAGCTTGCCCTGTGCATAGCAATGCAGTTCTTCGTAGAGCGGTTTGACCTGCGCCCACAGGCGGTCGGTTTCGGCGGCGATTTGTGCCGGGCTCATGTCGTAGCCAGAGCGCCAGAGTTCGCCGGTATTGGCGAAACCGAAATCACGCGCGCCTTCATTGGATAGCTCGACAAAGCGCTGGTAATCCGCACGCATCGGCTGGGCGATGGTATGCCAGCCCGCCCAGGCATCCAGCTGGGCATCGTAATCGCGGTTGCTGCGCAGTACGTCTTCCAACTGGCCAAGTTGACGGCAGTTTTTCGCTGCGCCTTCGCCGGTGCAATAGCTGCCCGCACCATACATGCCGCCCATCTTGCTGGCGATGCGGGTCAGCTCGGCCAGATGCGCGGGGTTCTGCGGCGGCGGCATGGTGGCCGATAGCTTCAACAGTTGCAGGGTGCGTGCACTCTCGGCCGACATCTTCGCGCCCTTGAATTGCTCGGCCTCGGCGATCCATTGGTTCAAACGGGTCAGCCAGCGCTCGTCGCTTTTGGCCGCCAGCATCTGCGTGTCATCGCTGATATAGGTGGCGGCTAACCACTGGGGCACGGTGATTTCGGGGTACATCGCTTTCAATTCGGCATTGATGCGGGCGACGAATTGGTCGGCGCTTTCGGCCGGTTTGTTGGCTTGGGCAAGCGCCGGGCCGGATACACAGGCGGCGATGGCGAGCGAGAGCAGGGCGTGGCGAAGTTTCATGGCGATGTCGGTCGGGGAAAGCGCCCAGTGTAGGGCGCGCCGGGGCCGGGATGCATGCGGCGTTGCATCGAAGCGGCAGGCTAAACTTTGCCACCTTCGTTGCGTGGCCAATGGCATGTCGGATATGCGTCGGGGGGTGTTGCTCGGCTTGGCCGCCTACGCGGCGTTCGCCTTCAGCGATGCCTTCATCAAATTGCTCAAGGGCGGCCTGCCGATGTTCCAGCTGATGTTCATCGGCGCGGCATTGGGCCTGTTGGCGCTGCCGTTTGTACGCCAGCCCGGCGAGCGTTGGCGCTATCTGTTGCAGCCGAAATTGCCGAAGATTTGGCTGGCGCGGATCGCTTCCGGCGCGGTCAACACCTTTGGTGCATTGGTCGCCTTCACCCATCTGCCGATGGCCGAGGCGTTCGCCCTGATCTTTTTGATGCCGATGTTCGTCACCCTGCTCTCGGTGATCGTGCTGAAAGAGCAGGTCGGCTGGCGGCGTTGGCTGGCGGTGCTGGTCGGCTTTATCGGCGTATTGGTGGTGCTGCGGCCGGGGTTTCGCGAACTGCATACCGGCCATGTCGCCGCGATTGCCTGCGGTTTGGCCGGGGCAACCGGGGTGATTTTGGTGCGCTTGGCCGGTGGCCGAGAACATCGGCTGACGTTGTACGGCACCAATTTGATCGGCAATTTGCTGATCGCCGGTGTGCTGATGTGGCCGGCGCTGGTGATGCCTGATGCCCGCCAATGGGGCTATGCGGCAGGCTTCGGGCTGTTGTCGGCCTTGGGTACGGTCTTGCTGCTGTATGCCACCTTGGCGACCCAGGTGAATCACGTCGCCCCCACCCAATACAGCCAGATGTTATGGGCGGTATTGCTGGGCGCGCTGCTGTTTCAAGACCGCGTCGATGCACTGACCTGGCTCGGCATCGCCATCATCATCGCCGCCGGGTTGTTCACCCTGATCCGCGAAGAACACGTCACCGGCTGGTGGCGGCGGATGCGGATGCTGCTGCCGTAAGCGGATCGATGCGGGCTATCGCGTCGATTGAAACGCGCATTCGGCGCGACCGCAGCGAACCGCTAAAATAGCCGTTTCATCCATCGGAACGCCCGCCGTGAGCCAGCCCTCCGCGAAGCCGTCAGCTTCGATCAAGCAAGACGATTTCATCCAGTCGGTTGCCGACGCCCTGCAATACATCAGCTATTACCACCCGGTCGATTACATCAAGAATCTGGCGGCCGCTTACGAGCGCGAGGAGTCGCCGGCAGCGAAGGATGCGATGGCGCAAATCCTGATCAATTCGCGCATGTGCGCCGAGGGCCATCGCCCGATCTGCCAAGACACCGGCATCGTCACCGTGTTTCTTGAAATCGGCATGAATGTGCGTTGGGACGATGCCACGATGAGCATCGAAGACATGGTCAACGAAGGCGTGCGCCGCGCCTACAACCACCCCGACAACAAGCTGCGCGCCTCGGTGCTGGCCGACCCGGCGGGCACGCGCAAAAACACCGGCGACAACACCCCGGCGGTGGTCAATATGAAAGTGGTGCCGGGCAATAGCGTGGATGTGATCGTCGCGGCCAAGGGCGGCGGCTCGGAGGCCAAGAGCAAGTTCGCGATGTTGAACCCGTCCGATTCGATTGTGGATTGGGTGCTGAAAACCGTGCCGACCATGGGCGCGGGCTGGTGCCCGCCGGGGATGCTGGGCATCGGCATCGGTGGCACCGCCGAGAAGGCGATGCTGCTGGCCAAGGAATCGCTGATGGAGCCGATCGACATCACCGACCTGAAAGCCCGCGGCGCACAAAACCGCGCCGAAGAATTGCGCCTGGAGCTCTACGACAAGGTCAATGCGCTGGGCATCGGCGCGCAGGGTTTGGGCGGCTTGACGACTGTGCTGGACATCAAGGTCAAGGATGTGCCGACCCACGCCGCCAACCTGCCGGTGGCGATGATCCCCAATTGCGCGGCCACCCGCCACGCCCATTTCACCCTGGATGGCAGCGGCCCGGTGATGCTCGACCCACCCGCGCTGGCCGATTGGCCCGAGCTGACCTACGACGCCAGCAAGGGCAAGCGGGTCAATCTGGATAGCGTGACCAAGGATGAGATCGCCAACTGGCAACCGGGCGATGTGCTGCTGTTGAACGGCAAGTTATTGACCGGCCGCGATGCCGCGCACAAGCGCATGAGCGATATGTTGAACCGTGGCGAAACCCTGCCGGTCGATCTCAAGGGCCGTTTCATCTATTACGTTGGCCCGGTTGACCCGGTGCGCGATGAAGTGGTTGGCCCCGCCGGCCCCACCACCGCCACCCGCATGGATAAGTTCACCCGGCAGATGTTGGAGGCCACCGGCCTCGCCGGCATGGTCGGCAAGGCCGAACGCGGCCCGGCAGCCATTGATGCCATCCGCGACAACGGTGCCGCCTATTTGATGGCCGTCGGCGGCAGCGCCTATCTGGTCTCCAAGGCGATCAAGGCGGCGAAAGTGCTGGCCTTCGAGGATTTGGGCATGGAAGCGATTTACGAGTTTGAAGTCGAAGACATGCCGGTCACTGTCGCCGTCGATGCGCGTGGCACCTCGGTACACCAAACCGGGCCGAAGCAATGGGCGGCCAAGATCGCCGGCATCCCAGTGGTGGTGGAAGGTTAAGGAACCGCTGCCTCCCCATCATTCCGGCGAAAGCAGGAATTCATTGCATCGGTGTGCAAATGGATGAAGACACACAGAAATTCGGCCCCGGCTTTCGCCGGGCTGAGTTGGCGATCAGGGGATCAACCAAGCCAGCACAAACAGGCCGATCATGGCGAAGGCCAGCGCCAGTTTCAGCACCACGCCAAACACGATGCCAAGCCATGTGCCGAGGCCGATCTTGGTGGCATCGCCCAGATCAGCGCCTTTGAGGCTGCGGCGGTGGATCAATTCGCCGCCCAGCGCACCGACAAACGGCCCGGCCAACAGCCCAATCGGGCCGAAGAACAGCCCGGCAAACGTGCCGATGATTGCGCCCCAGATGGCGTAGCGGCTGGCGCCGACGCGCTTGGCGCCAACGGCCGTGGCCCAAAAATCGACGACCAGCGATAGCAAGGTGAGCAGGCCCAGCGGGATCATCCAGCCCCAGTGCACCTGCTGAAAACCATCGACCCACGCCGCCAGCAGCAGGCCGAAAAAAACCAGCGGCAGGCCGGGCAGGGCAGGCAAGACGGTGCCGATCAGCCCGACGATCACCAAGACGCCCGCCAGCACATACAAGAGAACAGCGCTATCCATCAGTTGAGTTTTCCATACGCAATGGGATGTAAATCGGCGCTTGACATGATTGCATTTTCATACATGCGGGGTTAAGTTTGGCTCGCTGAGTTTCAAGGGTCACCGTGAATCGTGGCCTGGCGTGTCGGTTTCAAACCCGTTGCATCGTCTTAGCCGTTTCCTCCTTGCAACCAGCACCGTCCCGTTTCGGCGGGAGCCCCTACCAAAAATGTTCCAAGGAGCAAGTTCGATGTCGAACCGTGAAACCGGCACCGTCAAGTGGTTCAATGATGCCAAAGGCTTTGGCTTCATCAGCCGTGAAAGCGGCGAGGATGTATTCGTCCATTTTCGCGCCATCCAATCGCAAGGCTTCAAGACCTTGAAGGAAGGCCAGAAGGTGACGTTCACCGTGGTGCAGGGCCAGAAGGGCCTGCAAGCGGATGCCGTCGAGGCGATTTGATCCGTTCTGTCGTCAATTGGATTCGCACATCGAATCAGAAAGCCCCGGCGATTGCCGGGGCTTTTTCGTTATGACTGATGCCCAAGGCTTGCGGCGATCAACGTGTCCAAGCCCGCCCGTTGTAGATGCGCACATAACTGCCCTGACGGATGCCGCTGATATCGTTCTGGGTCACCACGGTTTCGCGGCCGTTATCCATCCGCACGTAGACGTTGTAGCTGCCGCCGTGACCACTGTGGTTCTGGATGGCATTGCCAACCACCGCACCCGCAGCGGCACCAGCCACGGTCGCGGTATTGCGACGGCCCGAGCTATCGGTGTTGTGCTTGGCGATCTCGCGCCCAGCCACCGCACCGACGATGCCCCCGACCACCGCGCCAGTGGCCGCCGGCACATTGGATGAGCCCTGAATCATTTCGATGCGACTGACCGTGCCACAGTCGTAGCACTGGCTGCCAGTCGATGGTGGTGCGTTGCCGCCATAGCCGGAGTTGTAACCGGGTGACGTGGCGCAGGCAGAAAGTGCCAGTGCAGAGGCGGCCAGTACGGCGAAGGACAAACGGCGTTTGTTCATGAGGTTTTCTCCAAGGAGGGCGGCGGGCAGTCGATCAGTGACCGCCTTGTCGTCATCCTTCACCGTGGGCGATGAATGCGTCGAGAACCGGCGGGCTTGTCGGTGCTCAGCGTCATCCGCGATTCACCTGCCAGTGATCGGGCATCAACACAGTGGCGTGCCGCAAACAAAATGCCCGGCACGTGGCCGGGCATTGGCAAGCGGTGGCGGATGCGCTCAGCCTTTCTTGAAATCGTCGTGGCAAGCCTTGCACTGGCCCCCAATATCGCCGACGGTTTTCTTCAGGCTTTCACACGACAGCGGCGGATTGGCCTGGGCCGCGTCGAGCACGGCACGGAAATTGGCCGAGTGTTTGGCGAAGCGTTCATCGCGGGCCAGATCGGCGAAGGCGAAATCAACATCGTCACCCATCCGGCGCAGGGTTTGCAGATGCGGCAGGGTATCGGTGGCATTGCAGCGGTTGGTCTCGATGTTTTTCTTCATCTGGCCCATATGCCAAGACTGTACATACATCACGCTGGAGGGGAATTTATCGGTGCGTGCATCGATCGCGCGCAGCAACATCACGGCGCCGATCGCGCCCAGTACCAAACCGATCAACAGCAGCACCAGATAACGGGTGGCAGCAGAGGATTTCTTCGGTACGTGCTCGGTGGGTGTGGACATCTCGATCTCCCCGGAATGGATGGCGGCACGATACCACGGCGGCGGTGATTGCCTGCAACACAGTGGTTTGGGCGGCCCGGTAAAATGGCCGGATGGATGATTTGATGCAGCGTTTTTCTGGTGTCGAGCGCCTGTATGGCCGGAGCGCGCTGGCCCATTTCAATCAGGCGCATATCGCTGTGGTCGGCATCGGCGGCGTGGGCTCGTGGGCGGTCGAGGCGCTGGCACGCAGCGCGATTGGCAAGCTCACCTTGATCGATGCCGACGATATCTGCGTCTCCAACAGCAACCGGCAACTGCCGGCATTGGATGGCCAATTTGGCCGCAACAAGGTGGATGCGATGGCCGAGCGTTGCCGCGCGATCAACCCGGCGATTGAGGTCAATCCGGTGGCCTCGTTTCTGACGCCCTCCAACATGGCCGAGCTGTTGGGCGATGGTTACGACCTCGTGCTGGATGCCTGTGACAGCTTCCGGGTTAAGGTCGAGATGATTGCCTGGTGTCGCCGCCGCAAGCAGCCGATCATCACCGTCGGCGCGGCCGGTGGACGCAGCGATGTCACCCAGATCCGGGTGCGTGACCTCTCGCGTACCGAGCACGACGCGATGCTTTCCTTGATCCGCAAAAAGCTGCGTGGCGAGTTCAACTTCCCGAAAAACCACGACCGCTATTTCGGCGTGCCGGCGGTGTATTCGCTGGAAAACGTGCGTTACCCGCAGGCCGATGGTTCAGTGTGCGGGGTGCGGCCCAAGCTGGCCGCCGATGAGGCGCTGAAGCTTGATTGCGGTGCCGGCCTTGGTGCCGCCACCCATGTCACCGGCACGTTTGCGTTTGCCGCCGTCGGCAAGGCGCTGGAGATGCTGCTGAAGAACCGGCCGCCGCAGTAGTGGGCGGATGAGCCGCCGCTAGGCCACCCGGATACCGAACAACCGCTCGGCATTGGCCGTGGTTGCTGCGGCAATGTCTTCGCGTGATTCCGGGCGCAATTCGGCAATCGCATCCAGCACGTGGATCAAGCGCGCCGGCTCATTGCGCTGGCCGCGCCATTGGCTGTCGGGTTGGTCGGGCGCATCGGTTTCCAGCAACAATTGCTCAAGCGGCAACGCGGCGACGGTGCTGCGCAGGCGTTGCGCGCGTGGGTAGGTGACCGGCCCGCCGATGCCGAGCATAAAGCCCAGCTTGTGTAGCTGTGCGGCCTGCTCGGCGCTGCCCGAGAAGCTGTGCACCACGCCACGCAGGCCGGGAAAACGGCGCATGCTGGCGATCACGGCATCGAAGGCGCGGCGGGCGTGGACGATCACCGGCAGCCCGAATTCGCGGGCCAATGCCAGTTGCGCATCGAAGTAATACTGTTGATCGTCGTGCGGCAAGCTTTCAAGAAAATAGTCGAGGCCGATTTCGCCGACCGCTACGCAGGGCTGGCCGCTCGCAAGCAATTGGCGCAGGGCATCGAGGTGACCGGGGCGGTGCTCGGGCAAATACACCGGGTGCAGGCCGAAAGCGGGGTAGAGGCCGACATCGGTGTCGCAGACCTCGGCCAGCCGCGCCCAGCCAGCGGCATGGATGGCCGGGATGACCTGCGCCACTACGCCAGCTTGTTTCGCCCGCGCCAATACAGCGCCGCGATCATCATCGAACGCGGCGACATCGAAATGGCTGTGGCTATCAACCAGCCGCATTGCCGTCGTCAGCGGCGGCTGGCTTGGCCTTGGATGGTGCGCCCGTCATCGTCTCCCACGACATCGCGGTCTTTCAATTTGGCCAGCATCAGGGTGGTCAGGCCCAGCAGGATTTCATCGAGAAAGGGAATCGGATCCGGCACGAACAAGGTCACGACGAACAGCGCGCCGACGATCTTGAACAGGGTCGGATATTTCAGTTTGCGTGCCCAGTTGAGAAACGGGCCGATAAGCAAAGAACGCATGGCAGAAACTCCAGAAGGCAAAGCGGACGCTAGCACGTGGCCGATATGGTGCCGATGTGCGTGGGCTGCAAATTTAGCTGTGCGTCAGTTTATCCGGGCCTCAGTTATCGCCGGTGTTGGCGAGGCCGTGTTCAGCTTGTTCACGCTTGAATGGGCACGTCGCACAAGACGTGCCAACCGGGCGTATCCCGCCGAAGGAGTAGCTGATGTATATCGACAATAAATTGCTCGCCGTGGCGCTTGGTTCGTTGCTGGTCGGTGGCGGCGCGGTTGCCGCTTACAACAGCCTCCAATCGCATCAGGCGGCCGCGTCGCCGGCCGCGCAATTGGTGAGCGCCAACCCGGCCGTGCCGCTGCAGCCGGAAATCCCGGCGCTGGATTTGCAGGCCGAGCCGGCGCTGAACTACGCAACGATTACCGGCATCAAGCCGGTGACCAAGAGCAGCGCGCAATATGCCTCGGTGCTGAGCGTGGAGCCGGTCAACCGCACTGTGGCCAGCAGCCAGCCGCGCCAGGAATGCCATGACGTGCCGGTGACCCAACGCCTGCCCGAGCGCGATGGCAATGTTGGCGGCACCGTCGCCGGTGCCGTGATCGGCGGCTTGGCTGGCAACCAGCTTGGCAAAAACCGCAGCAGCGACCGCCGCAAGATCGAAACCGTGGCCGGCGCGGTGGGCGGTGCGTATCTCGGCCGTTACATCGACCAGCAGCATGTTGGCGGGCGGGTGGTGCAGACCACCGAGCGCCAGTGCCGCACGGTTAGCGATGTGGTCAATCGCAATGAATTGGTCGGCTATGACGTGACCTTCCGCAACCCCGATGGCACCACCGGCATGAAGCGGATGAACCAGCGCCCAGGTGCGCGCATCGCGCTGGGCAACAAGACGGTCAACGCCGGTTACGACGTCAGCTACCAGCTGGATGGCGAGACCCATGTGGTGCGCATGGATCAACGCCCGGAGGTGGATCGCTTCAAAGTGGTGGATGGCCAAGTCATCACCCGTATCTAAGCCTGCACCACACTCTGGCGAATGGAGCGGGGGCCGATCTGGCCCCCGTTTCTGTTTGGGCGATGGGTAAAATGATGGATCGACCTGAACCCGATGGAACATCATGGCCCTGCATCCTTACGACCTGTTCGACATCCACTCCCTGCTGACCGAGGAGGAGTGCGCAGTGCAGGATTCCGTCGCCCGCTTCACCGATGAGCGCGTGCTGCCGATCATCGGCGATGCCTTCGACAAGGGCGAGTTCCCGATGGAGCTGATCCAAGAGATGGCCGATCTGGGCCTGTTGGGTTCTTCGTTGCCCGAGGAATACGGCGCGGCCGGTTTGAATGCGGTCAGCTACGGCCTGATCTGCCAAGAGCTTGAGCGCGGCGATTCTGGCCTGCGCAGCTTTGCCAGCGTGCAATCCTCGCTGTGCATGTACCCGATCTACGCCTATGGCAGCGAAGAACAGCGCCGCCGCTGGTTGCCGGATATGGCCGCCGGCAAGGTGATCGGCTGCTTCGGCTTGACCGAGCCGCATGGCGGTTCCGACCCGGCCAATATGAAGACCCACGCCAAGCGCGACGGCGATGACTGGATCATCAACGGCAGCAAGATGTGGATCACCAATGGCAATCTGGCCCATATCGCCATCGTCTGGGCGCAGACCGATGACGGCATCCAAGGCTTCATCGTCGAGAAGGACATGCCGGGCTTCAGCGCGCAAGTCATCAAGCACAAGATGAGCCTGCGCGCCTCGGTCACCAGTGCGTTGTTCTTCGATAATGTGCGCGTGCCCGATGCCAGTCGCCTGCCGAATGTGAAGGGCTTGAAGGGGCCGTTGGGCTGTTTGACCCAAGCGCGCTACGGCATTACTTGGGGGCCGATTGGTGCGGCGGTTGCCTGCTTGGATGAGGCGCTGAAATACAGCAAGGAGCGCATCCTGTTTGGCCGCCCGGTGGCTGCCACCCAGAGCGCGCAGATCAAGATGGCCGACTGGGCGCGCCGGATCACCGCAGCACAACTGATCTCGCTGCAACTGGGCCGCTTGAAGGATGCCGGCACCATGCAGCCGACCCAGGTCAGCCTGGCCAAATGGAACAATGTGCGGATGGCGCTGGATATCGCCCGCGAAGCCCGCGATCTGCTGGGCGGCGCCGGCATCACCACCGAGCATTCGCCGATCCGCCACGCGCTGAATCTGGAATCGGTCATTACCTATGAAGGCACCGAGACCATCCACCAGTTGGTGGTGGGGCGTGAGTTGACCGGCATCAACGCGTTTTGATATCCCTTCTCCCAGTGGGAGAAGGTGGCGCGTAGCGCCGGATGAGGGCAGGGCGGCTTATGCAACGCGGCACAGTCCTATGCGCTGCTTGCAGGTTCCTCCATCGCCTTGGCGGCCAAATTGACTGGGTTGAATTGATCACATGACCATCCCCACCCTCGAAACCGAACGCCTGATCCTGCGCGCATGGCGCACGGAGGATTTCGATCGCTATTTTGAGCTGTTCTCCAACGCTGAGGCCACGCGCTATATCGGTGGCCCGCAGCCGACGCGCGGTGGGTGTTGGCGGCGTTTTTTGCAGATGCCAGGCGCTTGGGCCTTGCAGGGCTTTGGCATGTTTGCGGTGGAAGATAAGGCCAGTGGCGTCTGGGTTGGGCAGGCCGGGCCGTGGCAGCCTGCGGACTGGACCGGCACCGAGATCGGCTATGCCTTCCACCCCGATGCGCAGGGCAAGGGGTACGCGACGGAAAGCTGTCGTGCCGCGATCAATTACGCCTTCGATGTGCTCGGCTGGGCTGAGGTGATCCACAACATCGATGCCGATAATCGTGCCTCGCAAGCCGTGGCGCGCAAGCTAGGCTCACGCATCGTGCGCCGCATCGACCATCAACCGCCGTTCGACGATCACTGCGTCGATGTCTGGGGCCAAAGCCGCGATGAATGGCGGGCCAGCCGCACCTGATTCAATTTCTACGAGAACAGCATGACTTTCGCACCAATCCCCAACCCGATCCCGGCCCGTATGCGTGGCCTCAACCGCGCTGAGATTTGCGATGTCAATTTCAGTGAGTTCGTCAAGCAGTGGGATGGCGCGAAAGACGCCAAGCCGGCCGCCGCTGAGCCGATTCTCGAAGGCTCGATGCTTTCCGCGCAGGGCTTCCGCGAGTTGTTTGAATCGCAATTGATCTCGCGCCATCTGGATTTGATGGCGCGGGTCTTGCGCGTGCAAAACAAGGTGTTCTACACCATCGGCAGCTCCGGCCACGAGGGCAATGCGATGGTGGCGCGTGCGGCACGCCACACCGATCCGGCCTTTTTGCACTATCGCAGCGGCGGCTTCATGGCCGAGCGTTTCCGCAAGTTGCCGGGGATGGACCCGGTGATGGATTCGGCGCTGTCGTTTGCGGCAAGTCAAGATGACCCGGCCAGTGGTGGCCGTCATAAAGTCTGGGGTTCCAAGCCGTTGTGGGTATTGCCGCAGACCTCGACCATCGCCTCGCATCTGCCAAAGGCGCTGGGCACGGCGGTGGCAATCGAGGCGGCCAAGCGTATCGGCCACGCCATGCCGATCCCCGATGACAGCATCGCGATTTGCTCGTTTGGCGATGCCAGCGCCAACCACGCCACCGCGCAAACCGCGTTCAACGCCGCCAGTTGGACGGCCTATCAAAAGCTGCCCGCGCCGGTGCTGTACGTGTGCGAGGACAATGGCATCGGTATCTCGGTCAAAACGCCGACCGGCTGGATTGCCGAATCGTTCCGCCATCGTCCTGACCTGGATTATTTCTATGCCGATGGCCTCGATTTGGCCGCTGGTTACGCCGATGTCCAGCGCGCGGTAGAGCACTGCCGCCGCAGCCGGCGGCCGACCTTCCTGCATCTGCGCACCACCCGGATCATGGGCCATGCCGGTACTGATTTCGAGATTGAATGGCGCAGCATCGAGGAGCTATGCAACGTCGAAGCCAGTGACCCGTTGCTACGCAGCGCCGCCATCGCGCTGGAATCGGGGCTGATGAGCAAGCTGGAAATCCTCAACCTGTACGAGGAAACCCGGCGCCGTTGCTTCGAGGCGGCCGAAGCCGCCGACCAGCGCCCGCGCATCGAAACACTGGATGAGGTGATGCGCCCGCTGGCCCCGTACACGCCGGATAAGGTCAAGGCCGAGGCCCAGCGCGTGCCGACG
>JAUNTK010000040.1 GCA_030538735.1 Pseudomonadota bacterium | reverse complement strand
TTGCCGAAGCCCACACCACTTATGGCGTGATCGGCATCAAGGTCTGGATCTACAAGGGCGAAATCTTCGACTTCGCACAGGTGGGCCAGGAAAAGAACGAAGAGCCGCGCAACGAGCGCAGCGAGCGTCCTGCTCGCGGCCCGCGTCAGCCGCGTGGCGAGCGTGAAGCAAGGGGTTAAGTCATGTTGCAACCCAAACGTACCAAGTACCGCAAGCAGCACAAGGGCCGTAATGAAGGCCTGTCGTGGAGCGCAAACGCCGTGTCGTTCGGTGAGTATGGCCTGCGTGCCACACAAACCGGCCGCCTGACCGCGCGCCAGATCGAGTCTGCCCGTCGTGCCATCAGCCGTTACGTCAAGCGTGGCGGTAAGATGTGGATCCGCGTGTTCCCGGATAAGCCCGTCACCCAAAAGCCGATCGAAGTCCGCATGGGCTCGGGTAAGGGTAACGTCGAATACTGGGTCGCCCAGATCCAGCCCGGCCGCATGATCTACGAGATCGAAGGCGTCAGCGAAGAAGTGGCACGCGAAGCGTTCCGTCTGGCTTCCGCCAAGCTTTCGGTCACCACCCAATTCGTCAACCGGACGGTGCGCTGATGGAACTGAACGAACTCCGCAAGAAGTCGCCGGCTGACCTTCAGGCCCATCTGGTTGATCTGCAGAAGGAGCAATTCTCCCTGCGGATGCAGAAGGCCACTGGTCAGCTCGCGAAGACCCATGACGTGCGTCGCGTCCGTCGCGAAATTGCACGCGTCAAGATGCTGCTCGGCGCCGCCGCGCAGTAACCACAGGAATGACCATGAACAACACTGATAAAAAGCAGCACACGGTCGAAGGCCGCGTGGTCAGCAACAAGATGGACAAGACGGTGACGGTGCTGGTTGAGCGTCACGTCAAGCACGCGCTGTACGGCAAGTACATCCGTCGCTCCACCAAGCTGCACGCCCATGACGCCGAGAACGCCTGTCAAGAAGGCGATCTGGTTCGCATCGTTGAATGCGCGCCGATGTCTAAAACCAAAAACTGGCGTGTGGTCGAAGTTCTCGTCCACGCTGCAGAATAACGAGGAGGCCACCCCATGATTCAGATGCAAAGCCACCTCGACGTTGCCGACAACTCCGGTGCCAAGGAAGTCATGTGCATCAAGGTGCTTGGTGGTTCCAAGCGCCGTTATGCCGGTATCGGCGACATCATCAAGGTGTCGGTGAAAGAAGCCATCCCGCGCGGCAAGGTGAAGAAGGGCGAGGTTTACAACGCTGTGGTCGTGCGTACCCGTAAGGGTGTGCGCCGTGCCGATGGCAGCCTGATCCGCTTCGACGGCAATGCCGCCGTGCTGCTCAACAACAAGCATGAACCGATTGGTACCCGTATCTTCGGGCCGGTAACGCGCGAATTGCGTACCGAGAAGTTCATGAAGATCGTTTCGCTCGCACCCGAAGTGCTGTGAGCCGGAGGACACCATGAATCGCATTAAGAAAGGCGACCAGGTCGTCGTCATCACCGGCAAGGACAAGGGCAAGAAGGGCGATGTCGTCCGCGTGCTCGGCGACCGCGTGGTCGTGTCCAATATCAACATGATCAAACGCCACACCAAGCCGAACCCGCAGGTCGGCCAGGCTGGTGGCGTGGTCGAGCGCGAAGCCTCGATCCATATTTCCAATGTGATGCTGTTCAACCCGGCCTCCGGCAAGGGTGAGCGCATCAAGACCAAGGTGTTGGAGGATGGACGCAAACTGCGTGTGTTCCGCTCCAACGACGAGGCGGTTGACGCCTGAGGAATGAAGCAATGACCACGCGATTGGAAAAAATCTACAAGGAAGAGGTGGTGCCGGCGTTGATGAAGCGCTTTGGCTACACCAATGTGATGGAGGTGCCGAAAGTCACCAAGATCACCCTGAACATGGGTGTCGGTGAAGCCGCCACCAACAAGAAGGTGCTGGAAAATGCCGTGGCCGATATGGCCAAGATCTCCGGCCAGAAGCCGATTGTGACCAAGTCCCGCGTGTCGGTGGCTTCGTTCAAGATCCGCGATGGCTGGCCGATCGGCTGCAAGGTCACCTTGCGTCGTGCCCATATGTACGAATTCCTCGACCGTCTGATCAACATCTCGTTGCCGCGCGTGCGCGACTTCCGTGGTGTGTCGGGTCGTTCGTTCGATGGCCGCGGCAACTTCAACATGGGTGTGAAGGAACAGATGATCTTCCCGGAAATCGACTTCGACGCCGTCGATGCGGTTCGCGGCATGGATATCGCCATCACCACCACCGCCAAGACCAACGAAGAAGCAAAGGCATTGCTTGAAGCCTTCCGCTTCCCGTTCCGCTGATCAAGAGAGATACGCATGGCCAAGACCAGCATGATCAACCGCGATCTGAAGCGCACCAAGCTTGTCAAGCAATACGCCGACAAGCGCGAAGCGCTGAAGAAAATCCTGAAGTCTCAGGACGCGAGCTACGAAGAAAAGATGGATGCCTCGGTGAAGCTGCAGAAGCTGCCGCGTGATTCATCGCCTTCGCGCCAGACCACCCGCTGCGCGCTGACCGGTCGCCCGAAGGGCGTTTACAGCAAGTTCGGCCTCGGCCGCAACAAGCTGCGCGAAGCCACCATGCGTGGCGACGTGCCGGGCCTGCGCAAGGCGTCCTGGTAAGCACGAATCTGCCTCCCTCTCGGGGGAGGCAGCCCCGAACGGGGTGGATCAAGGTGGCGCCGGTCGCGTTGTGGCAACACAGCGCCAGCGGTTCCGCCTTTTTCCCGCTTGACACTTGCGGCCTGGAGAAATCCACGCCATAATGTGCGGCTTCACGCTGCAACCCCGGTTGGCATCTGTCGGCCGGTTCCACAATCCGAAGATTTCTGCGAAAGCGGATATCGGTGCTGACTCAAAGGAATTTCCATGAGCATGACTGATCCCATCGCCGACATGCTGGTCCGCATCAAGAATGCGGCCGCGGTTGGCAAGCCGACGGTGAAAATGCCGTCCTCCAAGACCAAGGTGGCCATTGCCAACGTCCTCAAGGACGAAGGCTATATCGCCAGCCATCGCGTCAACGACCTCGGTGGCGGCAAAGCCAACCTCGAGATCGAACTCAAGTATTTTGAAGGCAAGCCGGTGATCGAGACCTTGCAGCGCGTTTCGCGTTCGGGCCTGCGCCAGTACCGTGGCAAGAGCGATCTGCCGAAAGTGCTCGGCGGCCTCGGCATCGCCATCGTTTCCACCTCCAAGGGCATCATGACCGATTCCGCAGCACGCCAACACGGCGTCGGCGGCGAGGTCCTGTGCTTCGTGGCCTAACAGGAGATCGCCATGTCCCGCGTAGCCAAGAAGCCGATCGCCCTGCCGAAGGGTGTCGAATTCAAGAACGACAACGGCCAGATCAACGTCAAGGGTGGCAAGGGCAATTTGTCCATCGTCCAGCCGGAAGGCGTTGAAATCAAGGTCGAAAACAACGAAATCCTGCTCAATGCCGCCACGCCTGACCGCGTTGCGCTGACCGGCACCCTGCGCGCCATCCTCGCCAATATGGTGAAGGGCGTGTCGGACGGCTTCGAGCGCAAGCTTGAGCTGGTCGGTGTGGGTTACCGCGCCGCGATGCAGGGCAAGGATTTGAACCTGAGCCTGGGTTTCTCGCACCCGGTGCTGTTCAACACGCCCGACGGCATCACCATCACCACCCCGACCCAGACCGAAATCCTGGTGGCCGGCGCCGACAAGCAGTTGGTGGGTGAAGTGGCCGCCAAGATCCGTGGGTACCGCCCGCCGGAGCCGTACAAGGGCAAGGGCGTGAAGTATTCCGACGAAGTCATCATCCGCAAGGAAGCCAAGAAGGCGTAACCGCGCTTTCAGCTTCTGGAGAAAAGAAATGGACAAGAAATCCGCCCGTTTGCGCCGTGCCAAGAGCACCCGCGCTCACATCCGCAAGCTTGGTGTGCCGCGCCTGTCGGTGCTGCGTACCGGCCAGCATCTGTACGCCCAGCTGTTCTCGGCCGACGGTTCCACGGTGTTGGCTTCGGCCTCCACCACCCAGAACGACGTCATGGAAGGCCTGAAAAGCGGCAAGAACATGGAAGCCGCCAGCAAGGTGGGCCGCCTGATTGGCGAACGCGCCAAGGCGGCCGGCATCGATGCTGTCGCTTTCGACCGCTCCGGCTACCGTTACCATGGCCGCATCAAGGCCTTGGCTGACGCTGCCCGCGAAGCCGGTCTGCAGTTCTGATTCAATTTGGCCGGGGCCGCGTTGGCGTGCCTCGGCTGGTTTCACCGCAGTACATCACAACGATAAGCGGCCATGCCGCAAGCAACTCAACCATAGAGAGTCCAAACAATGGCAGAAGAACGTCAAGGGCGTGGCCGCGATCGTGATCGCGCACCCCGTGAAGAAATCGATGACGGCATGATCGAAAAGCTGGTCGCGGTCAACCGCGTCAGCAAGACCGTCAAGGGTGGTCGTCAGTTCACCTTCACCGCGCTGACCGTGGTCGGCGATGGCAATGGCAAGGTCGGTTTTGGTTATGGCAAGGCGCGTGAAGTGCCGGTCGCCATCCAGAAATCGATGGAAGCCGCTCGCAAGAGCATGAAGAATGTCGATCTGAACAACGGCACCTTGTGGCATTCGGTCAAGTCCGGCCACGGCGCGGCGCGCGTTTACATGCAGCCGGCCTCTGAAGGTACCGGCGTGATCGCCGGTGGTGCCATGCGCGCCGTACTGGAAGCGGTGGGCGTGAAGAACGTGTTGGCCAAGGCCACCGGCTCGCGCAACCCGATCAACTTGGTGCGCGCCACCTTGAAGGGCCTGACCGCCATGCATTCGCCGGCGAACATCGCCGCCAAGCGCGGCAAGAAGGTCGAGGAGATCTTCCATGTCCAATAACAACAACAGCGGCACCGTCAAGGTGCGTCTGGTCAAGGGTCTGCGTGGTTCGCAGGCCAAGCATCGCCTGTCGGTGCGTGCGCTGGGCTTGAACAAGCTCAACGATGTGCGCGAACTGAAAGACAGCCCGCAGGTGCGTGGCCTGATCAATAAGGTTCACTACCTGGTGAAGGTGGAGGAATAATCATGAAGCTCAATACATTGAAGCCCGCTGACGGCGCCCGCAAGGAGCGCACCCGCGTCGGTCGTGGTATCGGTTCCGGCCTTGGCAAGACCGCTGGCCGCGGCCACAAGGGTTCGTTTGCGCGTTCGGGCAAGGGCAAGATCAAGGCCGGCTTTGAAGGCGGCCAGATGCCGATGTACATGCGCCTGCCGAAGGTCGGTTTCCGCTCCAAGCTGAAGGCCGATACCGCGCAAGTGCTGCTGTATCAGCTGGACAAGCTCGACGCCGGCGATATCGATTTTGCCGTGCTGCGCGCCGCCAAGCTGATCCCGGCCAACGTCAAGAAGGTCAAGATCGTCAAGAAGGGCGACGTGACCAAGGCGTTCGTGCTGAAGGGCGTTGTGGCCACGGCCGGTGCCAAGGCGGCGATCGAAGCCGCTGGCGGCAAGGTCGAGGAGTAATCGCGGATGTCGCGCAGCGCAAGTGCGTTGGCAGGCATGGCAGGCGCTGGCAAGTTCACTGAACTTCGCCAGCGTTTGCTGTTTGTCTTGGGTGCATTGATCGTCTACCGCATCGGTTGTCACATCCCGGTGCCGGGCGTCAATCCCGAGGCAATGGTCGCCTTCATGTCGCAGCAGCAGGGCATCGTGAACATGATGAACATGTTCTCGGGCGGCGCTTTGGAGCGCCTGTCGCTGCTGGCGCTGAACGTGATGCCGTTCATCTCGGCGTCGATCATCATGCAGCTGTGCGTGCAGATCTTCCCGACGCTCAAAGCCATCCAGAAGGAAGGCGAGTCTGGCCGCCGCAAGATCACCCAGTGGTCGCGCTATGGCTCGATCCCGCTGGCGGTATTCCAGGCGATCGGTATCGCCACCGCGTTGCAGGGCCAAGTGGCGCCCGATGGTACCCCGGTGGTGACCAACCCGGGCGTGGCCTTCGTGTTCACCGCGATCGTTGCGCTGACCGCGGGCAGTGTGTTCCTGATGTGGCTGGGTGAGCAGATCACCGAGCGCGGCATCGGCAACGGTGTGTCGCTGATCATCTTCGCCGGTATCGTCGCCGGCCTGCCGAGTGCTGTAGTGCACACCTTCGAGGCGCTGCGCAATGGTGACATGAGCCCGATCCAAGGCATCATGATCGCGCTGATCGTGTTCGTGTTCACCTGGGTTGTGGTGTTCGTCGAGCGTGGCCAGCGTCGTATCACGGTCAACTATGCGCGTCGTCAGGGCGGCCGTGGTTCTTACCAGAACCAAACCTCGTTCCTGCCGCTCAAGCTCAATATGGCCGGTGTGATCCCGCCGATCTTCGCATCGTCGATCATCATGTTCCCGGCCACCGCGGCACAGTGGTTCGGTACCGGCGCAGGCGGTGCTGGCACCATGCAGCGCGTCGCCGCGGCATTGGCCCCGGGGCAGCCGCTGCATATGATCTTGTTTGCCGCGATGATCATGGGCTTTGCGTTCTTCTACACCGCGCTGGTGTTCAACTCGCAAGAAACTGCCGACAACCTGAAGAAATCCGGCGCGCTGATTCCGGGCATCCGTCCGGGCAAGGCGACGGCGGATTACATCGATGGCGTGCTGACCCGCTTGACGTTGGCCGGTTCGATCTATCTGGTGGTGGTCTGTTTGCTGCCTGAGTTCATGCGGATGGAGTTGTCCACCCAGTTCTACTTTGGCGGCACTTCGCTGCTGATCGTGGTGGTGGTGGTGATGGATTTCATCGCCCAGCTGCAAGCGCATTTGATGTCGCACCAGTACGAAAGCCTGTTGAAGAAGGCGAACCTGAAGGGGGGAGCCAGGACACGCTGACGCGGCACTGCCGCGTCGTCCTGGTGAGCGCCCGGCCATGGATGGTCGGGCAGGGCATCCCGCCAGCCCATTTGTTTCGCCATGGATGGCAGCCAGGAAAATGACTGACGCCGGGTTCGCCCGGCCGATAAATAAAGCGTCGGCAGCAACATCCACCGACATCAAAATTCGCGCCGATGCATCCAGCTATCGGCATAGATGGGCGACCCGGGCGGCATCCCGCGCACGGGTGATCCAAAGCGATGCGCGCGCCAGAGTAGTGCGTGCGGCGAGGGCAACCTTCGCCTAGCTATGGATCGTTCGCCGGAGCATGGGCACACTCCCCATGCCGGGTCACGGCCTTCGGGCCGGGGCTTCCCCACAACCCGGGATGTTTGCTAAACTTATCCGTTTCCCCGGCCAAGAATCATTGGCCCGTCAACCGTTTGGAGACCGCGTCATGGCGCGAATTGCAGGTGTCAACCTGCCTGCCCAGAAACACGTCTGGGTGGGGCTGCAAAGCATCTACGGCATTGGCCGTACCCGTTCCAAAAAGGTCTGTGAAGACGCTGGTGTTGCTGTTAATACCAAAGTCCGTGACCTGTCCGAGCCCGAAGTCGAGCGCCTGCGCGCCGAAATCGGCAAGTACATCGTTGAAGGTGACCTGCGCCGTGAAGTCGGCATGGCCATCAAGCGCCTGATGGACCTTGGCTGCTACCGCGGCCTGCGTCACCGTCGTGGCCTGCCGCTGCGCGGCCAGCGTACCAAGACCAACGCTCGCACCCGCAAGGGCCCGCGCAAAGCGATCAAGAAGTAAGGAATCGACATGGCCAAGCCTGCCGCTACCAAGACTAAGAAGAAGGTCAAGCGCGTCGTCACTGACGGCATCGCGCACGTCCATGCTTCTTTCAATAACACCATCATCACCATCACCGACCGCCAGGGCAATGCGCTGTCGTGGGCCACATCCGGCGGCGCCGGCTTCCGTGGTTCGCGCAAGTCAACCCCGTTTGCGGCGCAGGTTGCCGCCGAAAAGGCCGGCAAGGCTGCATTGGATTACGGCGTGAAATCGCTGGAAGTCCGCATCAAGGGCCCGGGTCCGGGCCGTGAGTCGGCCGTGCGTTCGCTCAATAACGTCGGCTACAAGATCCTCAACATCATCGACGTGACGCCGATCCCGCACAACGGGTGCCGTCCGCCGAAGAAGCGTCGCGTCTAAGGAGCACACAGACATGGCACGCTATATTGGTCCTACCTGTAAGCTCGCGCGTCGCGAAGGCGCCGATCTTTCCCTCAAATCCCCGGCCCGCGCGCTGGATTCCAAGTGCAAGCTGGAGCAAAAGCCCGGCCAGCACGGCCCGACGGCACGTCGCGGCAAGATGTCCGACTACGCCACCCAGCTGCGTGAAAAGCAGAAGGTCAAGCGCATGTACGGCTTGCTGGAGCGTCAGTTCCGTAACTACTACAAGAAGGCGTCCAACAAGAAGGGCAATACTGGTGAAAACCTGTTGCAGCTCTTGGAAACCCGCCTGGACAACGTGGTCTATCGCATGGGCTTCGCGGTCACCCGCGCTTCGGCCCGCCAGCTGGTCTCGCACCGTGGCGTGTTGGTGAACGGCAAGTACGTCAACCTGCCGTCGTATGCGGTCAAGGCCGGTGATGCGATCACCCTTTCCGAACGCGCCCAGAAGCAGTTGCGCGTGCAGGAGGCGTTGGACGTGGCCCAGCAGATGGATCTGTCGCCTGCGTGGGTGGAAGTCGATGCGAAGAAATTCGCCGGTGTGTTCAAGGCTGTTCCGGACCGCGCCGAGTTGCCGGCCGACATCAACGAAGCGCTGATCATCGAGTTGTACTCGAAGTAATCCCCCCAACCGAACCCCCGGTGCGCCGGGGGTTTTCAGGAGACGCCATACATGACGGCTACCGCCAACCAAGTGCTGCGTTCGCGTGCGCCGCAGATCGAGACCATCGCGGGCAACCGCTCCAAGGTCGTGATCGAGCCGCTCGAACGTGGTTACGGCCATACCCTGGGCAACGCGCTGCGTCGCGTGCTGCTGTCGTCGATCCCGGGCTTTGCAATCACCGAGGTCAGCATCGACGGCGTTTTGCACGAATACAGCACCATCGAAGGCCTGCAGGAAGACGTGCTGGAAGTCCTGCTCAACCTCAAGGATGTCGCCATCCGCATGGGCAGTGGCGAAAGCACCACCTTGTCGCTGACCAAGAGCGGCCCGGGTGTTGTCACCGCCGCCGACATCAAGCTTGACCACAATGTCGAAGTGCTCAACCCCGACCACGTGATCTGCCATCTGACCAAGGATGCGTCGATCAATATGCAGGTCAAGGTCGAGCGCGGCTTCGGCTATCAGCCGGCTGCCGCCCGTCGTCGCCCGGATGAAGAAACCCGCAGCATCGGCCGTTTGATGCTGGATGCCTCGTTCTCGCCGGTGCGTCGCGTGTCCTACGCGGTGGAAGCCGCGCGCGTCGAGCAGCGTACCAACCTCGATAAGCTGGTGCTGGAAATCGAAACCAATGGCACGATCGAAGCCGAGGAAGCCGTGCGCACCGCCGCCGACATCCTGACCGATCAGCTCTCGGTATTCGGTGACTTCACCCAGCGCGAGCGTGGTGCGGCCAAGCAATCCACCAGCGGCGTCGATCCGACCCTGCTGCGCCCGATCGACGATCTGGAACTGACCGTGCGTTCGGCCAACTGCCTGAAGGCCGAGAGCATCTACTACATCGGTGATCTGATCCAGAAGACCGAAGTGGAACTGCTCAAGACCCCGAACCTCGGCAAGAAATCGCTGACCGAGATCAAGGAAGTGCTGGCCCAGCGTGGCCTGTCGCTCGGCATGAAGCTGGAAAACTGGCCGCCGACCGGTGCCGCCCAACACGGCATGCTCGGCTAAGTGATGCGCGTTGCGGGCCATGGGCCCGCAACGTGGCGAACGCCCGGCCACGGCTCATCGGGCCGGGCGTTTTGCAGCAAAAACTGTCGGCGTCATTGCACGTCTACAGGTAAGGCGACGGGCCACACCCGCGCCATGCGGTTCAAGGAAGCGAGCCGCTCGGGCCACCCGCAGCCCATGTTTGAACGCCACGATGGCGACAATGAAACCCACAGCCTCAACATTCACCAAGGAATATTCCCATGCGTCATATGAAATCCGGCCGCAAGTTCAGCCGCACCAGTGCCCACCGCGAAGCGATGTTCAAGAACATGGCCGCCTCGCTGATCAAGCACGAACTGATCAAGACCACCCTGCCGAAGGCCAAAGAACTGCGCCGCGTTGCCGAGCCGCTGATCACCTTGGGCAAGGTGGATTCCGTTGCCAACCGCCGTCTGGCCTTCGCCCGCCTGCGCGACAAGGAAGCCGTCGGCACCTTGTTCACCGTGCTGGGCCCGCGTTACAGCAGCCGCCCGGGCGGTTATCTGCGCATCCTGAAGTGCGGCTTCCGCGCTGGCGACAATGCGCCGATGGCCTACGTCGAGCTGGTTGATCGCCCGGGTTCGCCGCGCGCCGCTGAATAAGCCACGCCGCGTTACCCGATCAAAACAAAACCCCGGCTTGATGGCCGGGGTTTTTGTTTGCGTGGATGTTGCTGGTTAGATGACGCCCAATTCCTTGCCGATGCGGGTGAAGGCATCAATCGCCTGATCCAGATGTTCGCGGCTATGCGCGGCACTGATCTGGGTGCGGATGCGCGCTTGGCCCTTGGGCACGACCGGGAAAAAGAAGCCAATTGCGTAGATGCCTTCTTCAAGCAGGCGTTCGGCAAACTTTTGCGCCAGCGGCGCGTCGTAGAGCATCACCGGGCTGATCGGGTGTACGCCGGGCTTGATGTCGAAGCCACGCTTGCCCATTTCAGCGCGAAAATACGCGGTGTTTTCGGCCAGTTTTTCGCGTAGATCACCGGCGGCATCGAGCATCTGGAAGGCTTTGATCCCGGCCGCGACGACATGCGGCGGTAACGAGTTGGAGAACAAATACGGCCGCGAACGCTGGCGCAGCAGTTCGATCACTTCAGCCTTGGCCGTGGTGAAGCCGCCCAACGCGCCGCCCATCGCCTTGCCAAGGGTGCCGGTGATGATGTCGATTTTGTCCAGCACGCCGGTCACCTCGGCGCTGCCACGGCCGGTCTTGCCGATAAAGCCGGTGGCGTGGCATTCATCGATATGCACCAGCGCGCCGTATTGCTCGGCCAGCGCGGTGATCTTGTCGAGCGGGGCGATGAAGCCATCCATCGAGAACACGCCATCGGTGGTGATCATGATGGTGCGGGCGCCATCGGCCTTGGCTTGCTGCAGCTGCTTTTCCAGATCCGCCATATCGGTGTTGGCGTAGCGGTAGCGCTTGGCCTTGCACAGACGCACGCCATCGATGATCGATGCGTGGTTGAGGGCGTCGGAGATGATCGCGTCGTTCTCATCCAGCAGCGGCTCGAACAGGCCGCCATTGGCATCGAAGCAGGCGGCGTAAAGGATGGTGTCCTCTTTGCCAAAGAACTGCGCGATGGTTGATTCCAGCTCTTTGTGCAGGTCTTGGGTGCCACAGATAAAGCGCACACTGGCCATGCCGAAACCGTGGCTGTCGAGGGCATCCTTGGCGGCGGCGATGATATCCGGGTGATCGGCCAAACCAAGGTAATTGTTGGCGCAAAAATTCAGCACTTTGCGGCCATCAGCCAAGCTGATCTCGGCCGCTTGCGGGCTGACGATAATGCGCTCGGCCTTGAACAGGCCAGCGTCGCGGATTTCATCAAGGGTGGTGGTGTAGCGGGTGGTGAGGGTCATGGGGGCTTCCGTTGGGTTCATGCGGCCATCGGTGGCGAGGCTGGTTGATGTTCACACCGTGGGTATTCGCTAAGCGCGTCAGCTCAATTCCAGCTCAACACCACCTTGCCCGATTTGCCCGATTCCATCAGGTCGAAGCCTTTCTGGAAATCGTCGATGGGCAGTTGGTGGGTCAACACTTTGCCCAGCGGGAAGCCCGAGAGCAGCAGTTGGGTCATCTTGTACCAAGTCTCGTACATCTTGCGGCCGTAGATGCCGTGCAGGGTGAGGCCCTTGAAGATCAGCTTGTCCCAGTCGATGCCGGCGCCCTTGGGCATGATGCCCAGCATCGCGATCTTGCCGCCGTTGTACATGCAATCGAGCATGTCGCCGAAGGCACGCGGGTTGCCGCTCATCTCCAGGCCGACGTCGAAGCCTTCCATATGCAGGTCGGCCATCACGTCTTTCAGCGATTGGTTGGCGACATTGACCACGCGCGTTGCGCCCATGTCGGCGGCGAGCTTCAGGCGGTAATCGTTGACATCGGTGACGACGACATTGCGTGCGCCGATGTGCTTGCAGATGCCAGCGGCGATCACCCCGATCGGGCCGGCGCCGGTGATCAGCACGTCCTCGCCGACCACATCGAATTCCAGCGCACAGTGTGCGGCGTTGCCGTAGGGGTCGAAGAAGGCCGCTAGTTCGCTTGGGATCTGGTCGGGGATCGGCCACAGGTTGGAGGCCGGCATCACGATGTATTCGGCGAATGCGCCATTGCGGTTGACGCCAATGCCGACCGTATTCGGGCACAGGTGTTGTTTGCCGGCACGGCAGTTGCGGCAGTGGCCGCAGACGATATGGCCTTCGGCGGAAACGCGCTGGCCGATTTCGTAGCCGGATACGCCGGGGCCGATCTGGGTGATACGGCCGACAAATTCATGGCCGATCACCAGCCCGGGCGTAATCGTGCGCTGGCTCCAGTCATCCCATTGGTAGATATGCAGGTCGGTGCCGCAGATCGCGGTCTTTTCCAGCTTGATCAGCACCTCGTTGGGGCCGGGGCTGGGGACGGGTACGTGCTCCATCCAGATGCCCTTGGTGGCTTCGCGCTTGACCAGCGCCTTCATCATCTGCGTCATGTCCAATCCGTTGTTCGGTGCAATCCGCCATTTTAGCGCGCCGCCGTGACGGTTCCATGCGGGGGCGGCTGGGCGGCCGCCGGCGTCTGCGGTCTAATACGGGATTGGATCAGGACACGGGGTGGCGTGATGGGCAAGACGATAGTGGCGGTGGCGGCGGGTGGTTTGGTGTTGGCCGCGATGATGGCCGGCAAGGCGCGTGCCGATGAGGGCATGTGGCTGCCGATGCAACTGCCCGCGATTGGCGAGCAGATGAAGGCGGCCGGTTTCAAGGGCGACCCAACGGCGATGGCCAATGTGACGCAGCCACCGCTGGCGGCGGTGGTGAAAGTCGGCGGCGCGACCGGCGCGTTTGTCTCCGGCCAAGGCTTGATCCTGACCAACCACCATGTCGCCTTCGGTGTGATCCAGTACAACAGCACGCGCCAGAACGACATCATCCAAAACGGTTATGCCGCGCCCAATATGGCGGGCGAATTGCCAGCCAATCCGGATTTCCGCGTGTTGGTGACGACCGGCTTCGAGCCGATCACCGAGCGCATCCTGGGCGATGCCCGTGGCAAGACCGGGCGCGCTTATTACGATGCGGTTGAGGCGGCCAGCAAGCGCGAAGTCAGCGAATGCGAGCGCGATGCCGGCTACCGCTGCAGCGTGGTCAACATGTATTACGGCACCGATTTTTATCTGGTCAAACAGCTGGAATTGAGGGACATCCGCTTGGTCTACGCGCCGCCGAAGGACATCGGCAATTACGGCGATGAGATCGACAACTTCATGTGGCCGCGCCATAGCGGTGATTTCACCTTCTTGCGTGCCTACGTGGGCAAGGATGGCAAACCGGCGGCGTACAGCCAAGACAACGTGCCGTATGCGCCGCCCGCGCATTTGCAAGTCAGCACTGCGGCGGTCAAGGATGGCGATTACGCGATGTTGGCGGGCTATCCCGGCATCACGTTTCGCCATCGCACGGCCGAAGAGTTCCGCAACCAGATCGAATGGCAACTGCCTTCGCGCATCGAGCTGTTCGACAGCCTGCTGAAAGATGTCGCGGCGGCCGCGCCGGAAGGCAGCGAGGCCGCGGTGCGATATGCCTCGCAAGTGCAATCGTTCAAGAACACCTTGAAGCGTGCGCAGGGCGAGCTGGAAGGCTTGAAGCGCAGCGATGCCATCCGCGTGCGTGGTGCGGATGAGGCGGCGATGCTCACATGGTTGGGCAAGCAGGCAAACGCACGCGCGATGCAAGCCGACATCGCCCAATTGCGGCAGTTGCTAGCCGGCGTATCGGCCACCCGCGAGCGCAACCAGTTGTTCGACATGCTGACGGCGCGCAGCCAGTTGTTGAATTCGGCGGTGGTGCTGCAACGCTTGGGCCTTGAGCGCGACAAGCCCGATGCCGCACGCGAATCGGGTTATCAGGCGCGCGATGAAGCCCTGATCGAAGGCCGCCTGAAGCAGGTGCAGCGCCGCTACGACCCAGCGGTGGAAAAGGCGATCTTGGCCGATTTACTCACGCGCTATTACGCGCTGCCGGCCACGCAGCGGATTGCCGAGGTGGATGCGGTATTTGGTGCTGATGTGGCGGCCAGCCGCAAGGCGCTGGATGCGCTGTACGCGGGCACCCGTTTGGGCGATGAAGCCGAGCGCCTGCGCTGGATGCAGGCCGATGCCGGCATCCGTCGTGCCGAGGACCCGTTGCTGAAGGCAGCCGCTACCTTGCTACCGGCGATCTTGCGCCTGGAAAACGAGGCGAAAACCCGCGATGGCGAATTGCTGCGCCTGCGCCCGGCGTATATGCGCGCTTTGATCGGCTACCGCCAATCGCAGGGGCGCGCCGTGTACCCGGATGCCAATTCCACCCTGCGGGTCAGCTATGGCCGGGTTGAGCAACTGCAGCCGCGTGATGCAGTCGGCTACACCCCGGTGACCACCGTGGCCGGCATCCTCGAAAAGCACACCGGCAGCGACCCATTTGATGCGCCCAAGGCGCTGCGCGATGCCATCGGCAAGGGCGATTTCGGCAATACCGCCGATCCTGCGCTCAACACGCAAACGGTCAACTTCCTGACCAATCTGGATACCACGGGCGGCAATTCCGGCTCGGCGGTGATGGATGCCGAGGGCAAGCTGATCGGCATCAATTTCGACAGCAATTGGGAATCGGTCAGCGCCAGTTGGATGTTTGACCCGAGCTATAAACGCGCCGTGCATGTCGATGCCCGCTACCTGCGCTGGCTGATGGACAAGGTGTACCCGGCGCATTGGTTGCTGGATGAAATGAAGCTGCCGAAAGCCAACTGAGTCGGCGCGATTCTGCCCCGCCCATGACCTTCGTCACGCGCCGCCGAACCTCGCCACCCCTAGACTTGATGGGCTAAATGCCCGGAGAACACCATGCGCATCACCGCCCTTGCTGCTGCCCTTGCCACTGCCACGCTTGGCCTGTCCACTGGCGCCCATGCGGGCGAGGGCATGTGGGTGCCGCAGCAGTTGCCGCAGATTTCCGGCCCGCTATCGAAGGCGGGCCTGAAGCTTGATCCACGCCAATTGGCCGATCTCACCGGCGACCCGCTGGGTGCTGTGGTATCGCTGGGCGGCTGTACCGCCGGCTTTGTTTCACCGCAGGGCTTGGTGGCGACCAACCACCACTGCGCCTACGGCGCGATCCAGCTCAACTCGACGGCCGAAAACAACCTGATCGCCAACGGCTTCAACCCGGCGACGGTGGCGGATGAAGTATCGGCCGGGCCCAATGCGCGTATTTTCGTGCTGGATTCGATCACCGATGTCACCGATCAAATCAACCGCAGCCTGCAGGCCGAGCGCGACCCGGCCAAGCGCGCGCTGGCGATGGATGCGCTGGAAACCCGGCTGGTGAATCAATGCGAGGCCGATCAGGGCTATCGCTGCCGGCTGTATTCGTTTGCCGGTGGCAATAGCTATCGGCTGTTCAAGAATCTGGAAATCAAGGACGTGCGTCTGGCCTATGCGCCGCCGGGCGGCATCGGCAAATTTGGCGGCGATATCGATAACTGGATGTGGCCGCGCCACACCGGCGATTTTGCCTTCTACCGCGCCTACGTCGGCAAGGATGGCAAGCCGGCGGCCTACAGCCAAGACAATGTGCCGTACCAGCCCAAGCACTGGCTGAAGCTGGCCGATAGCGCGCTAAATGCTGGTGATTTTGTGATGGTGGCAGGCTACCCAGGCCGCACCAACCGCTATGCGCTGGCCGGTGAGTTTGAAACCACGGCAAGCCAGAGCTACCCGAATGCGATCCGTCGTTTCGACCATGTGATCGGCCTGATCGAAGCCGCCGGTGAGCGCGATGCCGATACCAAGGTGAAGTACGCCAATACGCTGGCCGGGCTGGCCAACAACAGCAAAAACATGAAGGGCATGCTGGAAGGTTTCCAGCGCATCGATGCAGCATCGACCAAGCGCGGCGAAGAAGCCGCCGTGCTGGCGTGGTTGCGCAGCCGTGGCAATGCCGGGCGCGCCGCGTTGGCCGCGCATGAGACGCTAGCCAAGCAAAACGCCGAGGCAGCGAAATCCGCCGAGCGCGAAACCGTGATCGGCCAATTCCGCCGCAGCGGCTTGGTCGGCACCGCGATGCAGCTGTATCGCTTGTCGATCGAAAAGCAGAAGCCTGAAGCCGAGCGCGAATCCGGCTACCAACCGCGTGACCTGCCCGGTATCGAAGGTGGCCTGAAGCAGATGGAACGCCGCTATGTGCCGGCGATGGATCGGCAGATCAGCGCGTATTGGCTCAGCGAATATCTGGCCTTGCCCGCCAATCAGCGCAGCGCCGAATTGGATGCGTGGCTGGCGGGTAATGATCAAGCGGCCATTGCGCGGGCATTGGATGGCCTTTACCAAAGCCGCTTGGGTGAACTCGACGAGCGCCTGAAATGGATGAACGCCGAGCGCGCCGCGTTTGAAGCCAGCGACGACCCGGCCATCAAGCTCGCCGTCGCGCTGACGCCCGCTGTGCTTGAGGCTGAACAACGCGCTCGCCAGAGCCGTGGCGAAGCGTTGTTGGCGCGCCCGCTGTATCTGCAGGCGGTGGCCGATTACCGCGCCAGCCGTGGCGAGTTTGTCTACCCCGATGCCAACTCCTCGCTGCGCATCACCTTCGGCAATGTGCAGGGCTACGCGCCGCAGGATGGCGTGGCCTATACCCCGTTCACCACGCTCGAAGGCATCGTGCCGAAGGACACCGGCAAAGACCCGTTTGATTCGCCCAAGGCCTTGCTTGATGCGGTGGCCGCCAAGCGTTATGGCGGGCTGGCCGATGCACGGATCGGCAGCGTGCCGGTCAATTTTTTGTCGGATCTCGATGTGACCGGCGGTAATTCTGGCTCGCCGGTATTGAATGCCGAGGGCAAGCTGGTTGGCCTGCTGTTTGACATGACGTTTGATTCGGTGGTGTCGAACTGGGTGTTTGATGCCGAAAAAACCCGCACCATCTCGGTGGATTCGCGTTATATGCACTGGGTCATGCAAGAGGTTTATCCGTCGCCGCGCCTGCTGCAGGAAATGGGCGTATCGGCCAAGCCGTGAGTGCCAACGTGATCGATTGAACACACAGGGCCGGGTATTTCCGGCCCTGCGTTTTTGTTGCTACGCTGCCGGCCCCGCACTGCACAAAACCGATATGCGCATCTTGCTTGCCCGCCACGGTGAAACCCTGTGGAATGCCGAAGGCCGCTACCAAGGTCAGGCTGATATCCCGCTTTCAGCGCTGGGCGAAACGCAGGCGCGCGCGCTTGGGCAACGCTTGGCCGATGTGCGGATCGACCGTGCGGTGGCCTCGCCACTGGGGCGCGCCCGACGCACCGCGGAGCTCGCCTTGGGCGAGGCGCGTGCGCCGATGCTGGGCCTCGATGCGGGCCTGCAAGAGATCGCCCACGGCGAATGGGAAGGCTTGTTGGCCAGTGAAATCCACGCCCGCGACCCCGCCTTGATGCGCGCCTGGCGCGAAGCCCCGCACACGGTGCAGATGCCGGGTGGCGAATCCCTGCGCGATGTTGCCGAGCGCGTGTGGCCGGCTTTCGCCCGTGCCTGTGCCGGGTTGGCAGCCGATGAAACCGTGTTGATCGTCGCCCATGATGCGGTGAATCGCGCCCTGCTATGCCGCATCCTCGGCATGCCGATGAGCCATTTCTGGCGCTTCCGCCAAGCGCCGACCACGCTCAATTTGCTCGAAGGCGCGGCTGTCGATCATCTGGATGTGGTGCGCTTGAACGACAGCAACCACCACACCGCCCTGTTTGGCGAAGCGGTACACCGCGCACTGTAGGCGCCTGCCAGGTTGTCAACTTTGAGTGGCGGCCCTTGATACGCGCCACCGCCGCCTCCACTACAATATCGAGTTGCCGAAGGGTGCCTGTGCGCCCTTCATTCTTTTTTGATGTCGCCGCGCGCCTGCCGTGCGGCCCGAGGAAACGGCCCGTCGCATGTTCAACAGCCTGCTTACCCGTGTTTTCGGCAGTCGCAATGACCGCCTTCTGACCCAGCTCAACAAGATCGTCGGCAAGATCAACGCGCTGGAAGCGCAGATGCAGGCCCTTTCCGATGCCGAGTTGCAGGCCAAGACGCCTGAATTCATGGCGCGCGTCGCCAACGGCGAATCGCTCGACAAGATCCTGCCCGAGGCCTTTGCGGTCTGCCGCGAGGCCTCGCAGCGCGTGCTGGGCATGCGCCCCTACGATGTGCAGCTGGTCGGCGCGATGGTGCTGCATATGGGCAAAATCGCCGAAATGCGCACCGGCGAGGGCAAGACGCTGGTCGGTACGCTGGCGGTGTATCTCAATGCGCTGGAAGCCAAGGGCGTCCACGTGGTCACCGTCAACGATTATCTGGCCAAGCGCGACGCCGCGCAGATGGGCAGGCTCTACAACTGGTTGGGCCTGACGGTGGGTGTGGTGTTCCCGGGCATGCCACATGGCGACAAGCACGATGCGTATGCGGCCGACATCACCTACGGCACCAATAACGAATTCGGCTTCGATTACCTGCGCGACAACATGGCGTTGTCGAAGGATGACCGCTTCCAGCGCGGGCTCAATTTCGCCATCGTCGATGAAGTCGATTCGATCCTGATCGACGAGGCGCGTACCCCGCTGATCATCTCCGGCCCCACTGACGATAGCCCCGATCTCTACATCCAGATCGACCAGATCGTGCCGCGTCTTGAGCGCCAAGCCGACGAGAAGGGCGAGGGCGATTACTGGGTGGATGAGAAGGGCAAGCAAGTCCATCTCTCCGAAACCGGCATGGAGCGTGTCGAGGAATTGCTTAGCGAAATCGGCGTGTTGAAGCTGGGCGAGGATGATCTCTACGCCGGCCACAACATCCACATCGTCCATCACCTCAATGCCGCGCTGCGCGCGCATGCGCTGTATCAGCGTGATGTCGATTACATCGTGCGCGATGGCGAAGTGGTGATCGTCGATGAATTCACCGGCCGTACCCTGCCGGGCCGCCGTTGGTCGGATGGCCTGCATCAGGCGGTGGAAGCCAAAGAGCGCGTAGAAGTGCAGCGCGAAAATCAGACGCTGGCCTCGGTGACCTTTCAAAACCTGTTCCGCATGTACACCAAGCTCGGTGGCATGACCGGCACCGCCGATACCGAAGCCTACGAATTCCAGAGCATCTATGGGCTGGAAGTGGTGGTGATCCCGACCCACCGGCCGATGATCCGCAAGGATCACGCCGATCTGGTCTTCCTCAACCGCGCCGGCAAATTCCGTGCGGTCGCCCGCGACATCAAGGAATGCCACGAGCGTGGCCAGCCGGCGCTGGTCGGCACCACCTCGATCGAAGTCTCTGAGTTGCTCAGTGACTATCTGCAGAAAGATGGCATCCCGCACGAAGTATTGAACGCCAAACAGCACGAGCGCGAAGCGGTGATCGTCGCCCAAGCCGGTCGCCCGGGTGCGGTGACCATCGCCACCAATATGGCCGGCCGTGGTACCGACATCGTGCTGGGCGGCTCGCTGGAAAACGAAATCGCCCAGCTTGAAGCGCAATCCGGCACCGAGCTGGATACGGCCAGCAAGGCGCGCCTGAAATCCGAATGGCAAACCCGCCACGATCAAGTGCTGGCCTCGGGTGGCCTGCATATCATCGGCACCGAGCGCCACGAAAGCCGCCGTATCGATAACCAGTTGCGCGGCCGTTCCGGCCGTCAGGGTGACCCGGGTTCTTCGCGCTTCTATCTGTCGCTGGAAGACAATCTGATGCGCATCTTCGCCGCTGATTGGGTGAAGAACATGATGGAGCGCATGGGCCTGAAGGAAGACGACATCATCGAAAGCCCGTTGGTGACCAAGCAGATCGCCAACGCCCAGCGCAAGGTGGAAGCGCACAACTTCGATATCCGCAAGAACCTGCTGGATTTTGATGACGTCAACAACGACCAGCGCAAGGTGATCTATTCGCAGCGCGATGACTTGCTGGAAGCCGAGAGCGTGCGCGAGAACATCGATGGCATCCGCCAGGATGTGGTCGCCGATATTGTGGACCGTTTCGTGCCGCCGAATTCGGTGGATGAGCAATGGGATCTGGCCGGGCTGGAGGCCGAGCTCGACAGCCGCTTCATGATGCATCTGCCGCTGGTCGAGATGCACAAGACGCGCAAGGAAATGGACGCCGAAATGGTGGCCGATGAAGTGCATCAGGCCGTTGACAAGCTGTTTGCCGACAAAGAAGAGCAGGTGGGCGGCGACACCATGCGCATGCTGGAAAAGCACTTCATGCTCAATGTGCTCGACCAGAACTGGAAGGAGCATCTGGCGCGCATGGATTACCTGCGTCAGGGCATCCACCTGCGCGGTTATGCGCAGAAGCAGCCGAAGCAGGAATACAAGAAGGAAGCCTTCGAGCTGTTCAGCGAGATGTTGGAGACGGTCAAGCGCGAGGTGATCTCGATGATCGCCCGGGTGCGTATCCGCAGCCAGGAAGAGGTCGATGCGATCGAGGCCGAAGAACGCCGCCAAGCCGAGCTAGCCCAGCAGCGCATGCAGTTTCAGCATCAGGACATGGGCGGCTACGGTGCCGACGAAGAGGGCGCCGATGTGTTGGGCGCCACCGATTTCACCGATGGTCAGGCGCGCCTGCCCAAGGTCGGCCGCAATGATCCTTGCCCGTGCGGCTCCGGCAAGAAGTACAAGCATTGCCACGGCCAATTGGGCTGAGGCATGAGCACGGCGATGGCGCAAGATCGCGTCATCGTCCCATTTCCTCTGCTTGTGCTGCGCGAGCGTGGCTGAATCGTCCAACGCCCTCAATGTGGTGGCAGGCGTCATCGTCGATGCGCATGGCCGCATCCTGCTGACTCGCCGCACCGAAGGCCGCGATCTGGCCGGGTTGTGGGAGTTCCCCGGCGGCAAACTGGAGCCGGGCGAATCGCCGCAGGCCGCACTCAAGCGCGAGTTGCACGAAGAATTGGGTATTGATGCCGATATCGGCGCGCCGCTGATCGCGGTGCCGCAGGCGATGCCGGCGCGGCGCATCGTGCTTGATGTGTATCGGGTCGCTGCCTGGCGCGGCCGCCCGCGTGGCTTGGATGGGCAGGCGATGGCCTGGGTGCCGGTGGGCAAACTGAGCCGCTATCCGATGCCGCCGGCGGATCGCCCGATCATCGCCGCGTTGCTCGACCCCGATCATTATCTGGTTACCGCCAGTCCGCACGATGTCAGCGATGACGCATGGCTGGCTACGCTTGATGCCAGCTTGCGTGCCGGCATCAAGCGGGTACAGTTGCGCGGGCCGTGCCGTGCGGGGCGCTGGCAAGCATTGGTGGCCGAGGCCGTGGTGCGCTGCCAAGCGCATCGCGCAGAAGTGCTGGTCAGCGGTGATCAGGGCTTGGCCGAGCGCCATGCCATCGGTCTGCATCTGCCGGCCGCCGAGTTGATGAAACGACGCAAGCGCGGCCTGCCCGATGCGTTGCGATTGGCCGCATCCTGCCATGACGCGCGTGAGGTGCAGCATGCCGAGGCGATTGGCTGCGATTTTGCTGTGATTGGCGCGGTGAAAGAAACACCGAGCCACCCTGGCCAGGCCGGGATCGGTTGGGATGGCTTTGCCCGGTTGCGCGAAACGGCCAGCCTGCCGATCTATGCCATCGGCGGGCTGACCTTGGCCGATGGCGATCAAGCACGCCGCCATGGCGCGCAGGGGATTGCCGCGATTCGCGGTTTGTGGGGATAGGGCCTGCCGATCAGCGCACCACCGCCACCTCGCCACTGCATCAAAATCCGCCCACGAAAAAGCCTCGCGTGATCCGCGAGGCTCGTTCTTGATGCTACTCACGCCACTTGAAGGTGGCGCGAAGCCGGATCAGGCAGCCTTGAGCGCCTTGATGCGGGCGTTCAGACGGCTTTTGTGGCGGGCCGCCTTGTTCTTGTGGATCAGGCCGCGCGAAGCGAAACGATCCAGCAGCGGCTGGGCGCTGGCAAAAGCGGCCTCGGCGCCTTCGGCGTCGTTGGCATGGAGAGCTTTCAGCACCTTCTTGACCGAGGTGCGGAGCATGGAGCGCTGGCT
>JAUNTK010000169.1 GCA_030538735.1 Pseudomonadota bacterium | reverse complement strand
AAAAGCCGCCGAAGGTTCTACTTTTGAATTGTCTGCTTGACGGGGAAGCTTACGCTCGAATGTGCGATTTATCCAACGCCCGTGATCAGGGCGGCGTGGCACCACCCAATTGTTCTGTTTTTGGAACAAAAAGATGTCGCAGGCTGTATTTATCCGCTATTTGTTTTCAATAGACTATGCGCATCAAGCCGCAGGCAGTCCGCCACGGCGCAAGGAGCTGAAAATGAAGAAGGTTCTCGGTATCACCCGCACCACCGGCCGCCATTGGGTGGGCGATGGCTTTCCTGTCCATGGGATGTTCGGCTACAGCGGCCCCGATGTGCCGACCCGCAGCCCGTTTCTGCTGCTTGATTATGCGGCGCCGGTCGAGTTCAAACCCAACGAAGGGTATCGGCGTGGTGTTGGCCAGCATCCACATCGCGGTTTCGAGACGGTCACCATTGTCTACGAGGGCGAGGTCGAGCACCGCGATTCCACCGGCAACGGCGGGGTGATCGGCAAGGGCGATGTGCAGTGGATGACCGCCGGCAGCGGCATCCTGCATGAGGAGTTCCACTCCGAGCGTTACAGCCGCGAGGGCGGCCCGTTCGAGATGGTGCAGCTTTGGGTCAATCTTCCGGCCAAGGACAAGATGGTGGCGCCTGGCTATCAGGTGATCATCGACAAGACTATTCCTGCCGTGCCGCTGCCCGATGGCGCGGGTATCGTCCGCGTCATCGCCGGCAATCTGCAAGGTTTTGAGGGCCCGGCCAATACATTCAGCCCGATGAATGTGTGGGATGTGCGGCTCAATGCCAGCAAGAAGGTCTCGCTGCCGCAGGAGCCCGGCTGGACTGCGATGGTGGTGGTGCTCGAAGGCACGGTCGAGGTTAATGGCGACAGCGTGCTGCGTCCTGCGGAAATGGCCACGCTCTCGGCGGAAGGCGGTGACATCACGCTCGAAGCCAGTGGCGATGCCAAGGTGCTGTTGCTGGCGGGTGAGCCGATCGATGAGCCGGTGGTGGGCTATGGCCCGTTCGTGATGAACACCCAGGCCGAAATCGCCGAGGCCATCCGCGATTTCAACAGTGGCAAGTTCGGCCAGATGCATCACTGAGGCTTGTGTTGTCACCCCGATGATGAAAACTCCCCTGTTGACGCGGGGGAGTTGGCCGTCAAGCTGGCAGCAGGGAGCAGCGCGTCCGTTATTGTAGGCTGCGCCTGTCAAAGCCGTGCCGCATGTTCGCGCTATGCTGATCCTGGCCGGCACCGAGGATATTCACATCCCCCGGGCCAGGGGCTGGCGATGGGCCAAGCGCCGCTTGTGCACAAACGCGCGTCGCGCACCGCGTACTGGCCGCAATCGAACGCTGATCGCCTTGTTTTCCAACATCGAAAATGGAGATCGAAATGAGCGTAGTTTCTCGTGTCACCGCCACTCAGGCGGACATCCCGTATCAAGTGGTGTTGGTTGATGATCTCGGTCACACCTGGCACGCCGATGAGCCAGAGGATGTTGGCGGCGGCAATAGCGCCACTACGCCCGATCGCCTGCTGCTTTCGGCCTTGGGTGGCTGCACGGCGGTGACGGTGCGCATGTTCGCCAACCGTCGTGGTTGGCCGCTGACCGGCATCCGTGTCGAGTTGGCGCTCAACCCCGAGGGCAAACCGGCTGCCGGCACCGACATCACCCGCCGCATCGCGCTTGAAGGTGCGCTGAGTGATGAGCAACGCACGGCGCTGATGAAGGTCGCCGAAAGCTGCCCGATCCACCGCATTTTGACGGGCGAAGTTCGCATCGCCACCACCGCTGTTTAATCCCCCAAGCCAAGGAGTACCCGCATGTCCGGCCCCACCCCAATCCGCGATAGCAAAACCGATCATCTGATTACCACCGATAACGCGGTGATCGCGCTCATCGATTACCAACCCGACCAATACACCGGCATGGGCTCGCATGACCGTATTGATTTGGAACACAACATCACCGCGCTTGGCCATGTCGCTACCGCCTTTGGTTTGCCGGTGGTATTGAGCACGGTCGGCGTGCAAAGCCGCGGGATGGGCGGTACCAGCGCGGCCTTGCATGCGGCCTTGAACAACGCGCCAGAGATCGACCGCACCACACTCAACTCGTGGGAAGACCCGGAGTTTCGCGCAGCGGTGGAAGCCACGGGCCGCAAGAAGCTGATCATCGCTGGTCTGTGGACGGAAATCTGCGTGGCCTTCCCGGTGCTCGATGCCTTGCAGGATGGCTACGATGTGTATTTTGTCGCCGATGCCATCGGTGGCGTCAGCATCGAAGCGCACGAGGCCGCCATCCAGCGCATGATCCAAGCCGGTGCCAAGCCGATCTCGGTGATTGGCCTAGCCGGTGAGTTGCAACGCGATTGGGGCCGTGAAGGTGCCGACCGCCTGCGTAGCGTGTTGGGCTTCTGGTTTGGCCAGCGCCCACGCCGTTGAGCGGTGAGATTGGCAATCCACGATGACGATGCAGGCGGGTGGCCTTGTGCGCCCCCGCCTGCGTTATCTTTGGCGTCGATAAAGCACAAGGCAATGACATGGCCGCAGAAGCAGAAGGCATCGGCAGTGGTTTGATTCAGGTGGTTACCCTGCTGGGGGCCGCGGTGGTGATGGTGCCTTTGTTCCGCAAGATCGGGCTGGGCTCGGTGCTGGGCTATCTGGCCGCCGGCCTGTTGATCGGCCCGTTCGGGCTTGGCTTGATCCGCGATGACGGCAGCCTCTTGCATATCGCCGAGCTGGGCGTGGTGATGTTCCTGTTCGTGATCGGTCTGGAGATGCGGCCTTCGCATCTGTGGAGCCTGCGAGGGCAGATATTCGGTTTGGGCAGCGCGCAGATTCTCACCGCCGGGACAGTGATGACCGGCGTCGGCATGTTGTTTGGCGTGTCGTTGGTGGTGGCTTTCATCTGCGCGATGGGTTTTGTGCTGACATCCACCGCCATCGTCATGCAGGTGCTGGGCGAGCGCGGCGATGTCGCGCAACCACGCGGGCAGAAGATGGTTTCGGTGT
>JAUNTK010000168.1 GCA_030538735.1 Pseudomonadota bacterium | reverse complement strand
CCGGGCTTATTAGGTAGTTCCCGGCTATGCAATCAAACGGGACGCCAAGGGCGGCTGGTCGAACATGATGGATGCGCAATACAAGCCGATCCGTTGCCGCGTGCGCTGACCTCGAAGGCTGCCACGCTTCCGCCTTAGCAACCACATTTGCCGAATGACATAATAAAAATTATGCGAAGCGCCTGAAGGGTTTGCGCGAAAATGCGCAGAATCTTCATCGGCGACAGCTGCGTCCTGGGGTTTTTGGTCGCTCAGCGGTGATGGCGCAGGCGGCTCGTTAGCCGCCGCGATCAGCCTGCAACAGCCGCTCTACGATCTGATCGGCCAAGGCCGCGGCATCGGATTCGGTGGTGTCTAGCCGCAGCTCTGGGCTTTCCGGCACTTCATACGGCGAATCGATGCCGGTGAAATGCGGCAGTTGGCCGGCACGCGCCTTGGCGTACAGGCCTTTGATATCGCGTTGCTCGGCCACCGCCAGCGGTGTATCGACAAACACCTCGATGAACTCGCCGTCGGCAAACAGCTCGCGCGCCATGCGGCGTTCGGCGCGAAATGGCGAGATGAAGCTGACCAGTACGATCAGGCCGGCGTCGGTCATCAGCTTGGCGACTTCGGCCACGCGGCGGATGTTCTCGACGCGGTCGGCATCGGTGAAGCCCAGATCGCGGTTCAAACCGTGGCGGATGTTGTCGCCATCCAGGATGTAGGCATGTTTGCCCATCGCTTGCAGGCGTTGTTCAACCAGGTTGGCAATCGTTGATTTGCCCGAGCCGGATAGGCCGGTAAACCAGATGCAGCGTGGGGTTTGGCCAAGGCTTGTGGCGCGGGTTTGGCGGTCGGTGGTGATCGCCTGCCAGTGGACATTGCTGGCGCGGCGCAGGGCGAAATCGAGGGTGCCGGCGGCGACCGTGGCATTGCTTTGCCGGTCGATCAAGATAAAGCCGCCCAGCGTGCGGTTTTCCGCATACGCGGTGAAGGCAATCGGTTCGGCCAAGGCGAGATGGCAGACCGCGACTTCGTTCAAGGCCAATTCGCGGGCGGCCAGTTCGGCTTGGCTATCAACATCGATGCGGTGCTTGATCTCGGTGATGCTGGCGCTGACGGTTTTCGCGCCGATTTTCAGCCAATACGGGCGGCCCGGCAGCAGTGGCGCTTCATCCATCCACAACAGATGCGCAGCGAATTGGTCGGCCGTTTGCGGCGGCTGGCTGGCGCTGGCGATCACATCCCCGCGGCTGATATCGATGTCATCGGCCAGAGTAAGAGTGATGGCTTGGCCGTGGCCTGCCTGATCCAGATCGCCATCGGCGGTGACGATGCGCGCCACGCTTGAGCGCCGCCCCGATGGCAGCACGATCACCGCATCGCCCGGCCGCACGCGGCCCGAGGCCAGCGTGCCGGCGTAACCACGGAAATCCTGATCCGGCCGGTTGACCCACTGCACCGGCAGCCGGAAGCCCGCCTCCCTACCCGCGTCGTCGCGGTTGGGTGCGGCGTCGAGTGCTTCAAGCAGGCTGGGGCCGCGATACCACGGCGTGTTGGCGGATGCGCCAATCAAGTTATCGCCACGCAGCGCGGAAAGCGGGACCGCGCTGACCTCGCCGATGCCGATTTGTTCGGCCAGCGTCCGGTATTCGGCCTCGATGCGGCGAAACGCGGCCTCATCGTAATCAAGTAAGTCCAACTTGTTGACCGCCAGCACCACTTGGCGGATGCCAAACAGATGCACGATCCAGCTATGGCGACGAGTCTGGGTAAGCACGCCTTTGCGCGCATCGACCAGCACCACGGCCAGATCGGCGGTGGAGGCGCCGGTGGCCATATTGCGGGTGTACTGCACATGGCCGGGGCAGTCGGCGACGATATAGCGGCGCTTGTGGCTGGCGAAATACCGATACGCGACATCGATGGTGATGCCCTGTTCGCGCTCGGCCTCCAGCCCATCAACCAGCAGGGCGAAATCGATCTCGTCGCCTTGCGTGCCCAGCCGTCGGCTGTCCGCAGCCAAGGCGCGCATCTGGTCATCCAGCAATTGCCGGCTGTCATGCAGCAAGCGGCCGATCAGGGTGCTTTTGCCATCATCAACGCTGCCGCAGGTGATGAAACGCAGGAGATCGCTGGATGCCGCCATCAGAAGTAACCCTCGCGCTTTTTCTTTTCCATCGAGGCGGCCGGGTCATGGTCGATCACCCTGCCCTGACGCTCGGAGCTGGTCGATGCGCGCATCTCGGCGATGATGTCATCCAATGTCGCGGCATCGGATTCAATCGCGCCGGTCAGCGGGTAGCAGCCCAGGGTGCGGAAGCGCACGCGCTTGATCGTCGGCGTTTCACCCGCCGCCATCGGCAGGCGTTGGTCATCAACCAGAATCAATGCGCCATCGCGTTCCACCACCGGCCGTTCGGCAGCGAAATACAGCGAGGGCACCGAGATGTTCTCGCGGCGGATGTATTCCCAGATATCCAGTTCCGTCCAGTTTGATAGCGGGAATACCCGCACCGATTCGCCACGATTAACCCGCGTGTTGTACAGATTCCATAGCTCTGGGCGTTGGCGGCGCGGGTCCCAGCGGTGGCCGGCATCGCGGAAGCTGAAAACGCGCTCTTTGGCGCGTGATTTTTCTTCGTCGCGGCGCGCACCGCCAATCGCGGCATCCACCTGATAGTTATCCAGCGCCTGCTTCAGCGCCTCGGTTTTCATGATCTCGGTGTGCAGCGAGGCACCGTGGCTGATCGGGCCGATGCCCTGTGCTAAACCATCGGGGTTGATGTGGACGCGCAACTCCAGCCCGGTTTCGGCCACGCGACGGTCGCGGAAACGGATCATCTCGGCAAACTTCCAGCCGGTATCGACATGCAGCAGCGGGATCGGCGCTTTGGCCGGATAAAACGCCTTCTGCAACAAATGCAGCAGCACCGAGCTGTCTTTGCCAATCGAATACAGCAGCACCGGGTGGCGGAACTCGGCTGCCACCTCGCGCAGGATGTGCAGGCTTTCGGCTTCCAGGCGGTCGAGGTGGTCGA
>JAUNTK010000039.1:3060-22506 GCA_030538735.1 Pseudomonadota bacterium | reverse complement strand
GTGAAACTGCTCTTCCTCGGTGCTGCCTTTGAGCGCCACCGTCGAAGAGTTGTTGCCCTGGATGGTCTGCGTCACCGCATCGAAATAGCCGGTGCCCACTTCGCGTTGGTGCTTGACAGCAGTGAAGCCGCGCTCTGCGGCGGCGAATTCGGCTTCCTGCAATTCCACGAACGCGCTCATCTGGCGACGCGCATAGCCGTGGGCGAGGTTGAACATGCCGTAGTTCAAGGCGTGGAAGCCGGCCAGGGTGATGAACTGGAATTTGTAGCCCATCGCGCCGAGTTCGCGCTGGAACTTGGCGATGGTGGCGTCGTCGAGATTCTTCTTCCAGTTGAAGGACGGCGAGCAGTTGTAGGCCAACAGCTTGCCGGGGTACTTCGCGTGGATGGCCTCGGCGAACTTGCGGGCGAACTCCAGGTCCGGCTTGCCGGTTTCGCACCACACCAGATCGGCATAGGGCGCGTAGGCCAGGCCGCGGCTGATGGCCTGGTCAAGACCATTGCGGGTCTTGAAGAAGCCTTCCACGGTGCGCTCGCCGGTGCAGAACGGCTTGTCGTTGTCGTCGATGTCGGAGGTCAGCAGGTCGGCGGCTTCGGCATCGGTGCGGGCAACAATGATCGTGGGCACGCCACAGACATCGGCGGCCAGTCGGGCGGCGGTGAGCTTTTCCACGGCCTCGCGGGTCGGCACCAGCACCTTGCCGCCGAGGTGGCCGCACTTCTTGGCGCTGGCCAGCTGGTCTTCGAAGTGCACGCCGGCAGCACCGGCTTCGATCATCGCCTTCATCAATTCATAGGCGTTGAGCACGCCGCCGAAACCGGCTTCGGCATCGGCCACGATGGGCTGCAGGAAGTCGATGCTGTCATCGCCCTCCGCATGGTGCAACTGGTCGGCGCGCAGCAGGGTGTTGTTGATGCGCTTGACCACCTGCGGCACCGAGTTGACCGGGTACAGCGACTGGTCGGGGTACATCTCGCCCGCGACGTTGGCATCGGCGGCGACCTGCCAACCGCTGAGATAAATCGCCTTCAGCCCGGCCTTGACCTGCTGCATGGCCTGATTGCCGGTGAGCGCGCCCAGTGCGTTGACAAAGTCTTCGGAATGCAGCGACTTCCACAGCTTGTCCGCGCCCAGTCGGCCCAGCGAATGCTCGATAGGCACGGTGCCGCGCAGGCGCACCACGTCATCGGCGCTGTAGCTGCGGGTGATGCCGGACCAGCGGGCGTTGTTGTTCCAGTCCAGGTTCAGTTGTTCGGCGGTGGGCAGCTTGTTCATGGGGTTCTCCGGGTGATGGCGGTTCTTGTAGGAGCGAGCTTGCTCGCGATGGATTTGAGGCAATCGCGAGCAAGCTCGCTCCTACAGGGGACGGTTGAAGGTCACAGGCGTTCGTAGGCGGGAAGGGTGAGGAATTCGGCGAGTTCGTCACTGCGGGTGAGTGCATCGAGCAGGGCGATGGCCTCGCCCACCTTGGATGCGCCGGGAATGGCCCCTTCGGCGGCGAGCTTGGAGGGCAGGCCGATCAGCGCGCGCTCGAACAGCGCCCAGTCCATCGGCGTGCCATCGTCCAGATGCAGCGGCTGGCGGCCCGGCTCAATCGGGTCGGCATCGAAGTGCAGCCATTGCCACAGCTGCGCACGGGCGATTTCGGCGGTGGCGGCGTCTTCCATCAGCCAATGGATCGGCACGCAGCCGTTGCCATCCAGCCACGCGGCCAGGTAGCGCACGCAGACCTCTACATTGCCCTCGAAGCCCTTGGCGGTGACGGTGCCGCGGCTGGGCTTGAGCAGGTCGGCGGCCGACACCTGCACGTCCTCGCGCCGCACGCCGTGCTGATTCGGGCCGGGCATGTGCGCGTCGAACTGCTCGCGGGCAATCGGAATCAGCGCCGGATGCGCCACCCAAGTGCCGTCGTGGCCAGCGGTCACTTCCCGCAGCTTGTCGGCGCGGACGCGCCCCAGCGCTTGCTCGTTGGCTTCGGCATCCACCGAAATCGGAATCTGCGCGGCCATGCCGCCCATCGCGTGGGCACCACGGCGGTGGCAGGTCTTGATCAGCAGTTCCGAATAGGCTTTCAGGAACGGACTGGTCATGGTCACCTGGCCACGCTCGGGCAGCACCCGGTCGCGGTGGCCGCGCAGGGTCTTGATGTAGGAAAAGATGTAATCCCAGCGCCCGCAGTTCAGGCCGACGACGCGGCCGCGCAGGGCGTGCAGGATTTCGTCCATCTCGAAGGCGGCGGGCAGGGTTTCGATCAGCACGGTGACCTTGATCTGGCCTTCAGGCAGGCCGAGCTCGGCTTCGACATGGCCCAGCACCTCGTTCCAGAGCGCGGCCTCTTCCATCGATTGCAGCTTGGGCAGATAGAAATACGGGCCGCGATCCTTGGCCGCCAGCGCCTGCGCGTTGTGGAAGGCGAACAGGGCGGCATCGAACAACGCGCCGGACATGCGTTGCCCATCCACCAACACATGCTTCTCATCCAGATGCCAGCCGCGCGGGCGCACGATCAGCACCGCGCGTTCGGCTTCCGGCTTCAGCGCGTACTGCTTGCCGCCGGGCGCGGTGAAGCGCAGCGTACCGGCCACGGCATCACGCAGCGCGGCTTGGCCTTCGATCAGATTGGCCCAGGTCGGGCTGGTGCTGTCCTCGAAGTCGGCCATGTAGCACTGTGCGCCGGAGTTCAGCGCGTTGATGACCATCTTCCGATCGACCGGGCCGGTGATTTCCACCCGGCGATCGGCCAGCGCGGCGGGAATCGGCGCCACGCGCCAGTCGCCTGCGCGGATGGCGCAGGTGTCGGCCCGGAAATCGGGCAACTCGCCGGCATCGAAGCGCTGCTGGCGTGTGGCGCGGGCGGCCAGCAGGGCTTGGCGGGTGCCATCGAAGCGGCGATGCAGGCTGACCAGAAACTGCTGCGCATCGGGCGTGAGAATGGCCTCCTGACCTTTGGTCTGCGCATCGATGCACAGACCGTCCTGGGCTTTGAGAACGGCTGACACGGGCTGGGTACTCCACCGGATTGCTGTGATGCACAACATCCTCCGGCGTCATGCCATTTGACAAACAAGAGTTGTCAATGATGTTTATTTGATAAATTAATACTGAAATATTTTTCGGGTGGCGTATGGCGCAAGTGACTGAAATACCAAGGTTTTCCTACAAGGGCAGCCGACTCAAACCGCTGCGCGCCTTCTGTCAGGTGGCCCGTTTGGGCTCGATTTCGCGGGCGGCGGAGACACTTTTCCTCAGCCAGCCGGCGGTCAGCCTGCAAATTCAGGCGCTGGAACGCGAGTACGGCGCACGCCTGTTCGACCGCAGTGGCCGCCGCCTGACCCTGAGCCGTGAAGGCGAAATCCTCTACGAGATGGCACGCCCACTGGTCGAAGGGCTGGATGGGCTGGAAGCGGCCTTTCGAGAGAAACTGGCCGGGCTGGATGCCGGCGAGCTGCATGTCGCCGCCGGCTCATCGACCATCCTCTACCTGCTGCCGAAGATCGTCGCCGCGTTTCGCCAAGCGCACCCGGAGGTCAAACTGAGCCTGCACAATGTCACCGGTGCTGGCGGGCTGGAGCTGCTGCGCTCGGACAAGATCGATCTGGCCTTCGGCTCGATGCTCGATGTGCCGAGTGATCTGGATTACGCGCCGGTGCACGAGTTCGAGCCGATGTTGATCATGCCGCCGGATCATCCGCTGGCCGCCAAACGCGACATCGAACTGGCCGATCTTTCGCCCTACGGCCTGATCCTGCCACCGCAGCGGCTGACCACCTACCGCTTGATCGATTTGGTGTTCCAGCGCGCGCGGGTGCCCTACACCGTGGCGCTGGAAGTCGGCGGCTGGGAGGTCATCAAGCAATATGTGGCGATGGGCCAGGGCATCAGCATCGTCACTGCGTTCTGCCTGACCGACGCCGACCACCTACGGTTGGCCTCGCGCTCGCTGGCACGCTTTTTCCCCTCGCGCAGCTACGGCATCGTCAAGCGGCGCGGTAAATTTCTCTCGCCGCAGGCGCGCGATTTCGTCGAGCTGATCCAGCCGAAATTGCTGGCACCACGCGGCTACGACCAGACCGGGCATTCGGAGCGTTGAGCGTTTCAGCGGCTTGCCCTGATTGCGGCTGGCAACGCTCAGCGGTATTTCGCAGGCTGCGTTAAACAAATCAGCGCGCGCGCTGCACGGCCCCGATGCGGCTATCCGGGCACTGGGCGATATAGAAGCGTGCTCCGCTTGTGTCCCCGCACCGCTACAGCGTGACCAGCGATTCAAACCCACCCCAGAACATGCGCTTGCCGTCGAACGGCCAGTCCTCGGGTTTCATGTCGCGGATCGCGGGCTCCTGCATCACGGCGGCCAAGCAGCGGTCGCGCACTTCGCGCGAGGGGTAGGTGACCCACGCCAGCACGACCACTTCGTCTTCGCCCAGCATCACCGCCTGCGGAAAGCTGGTCAGCTTGCCCGATGGCACATCATCGGCCACGCATTCGACATAGCGGGTGGCACCGTGCTTCTTCCACAACGGCGCGGTTTGTTCGGCGTGGCGGCGATACGCATCCAGTTTGGCGCGAGCGACCGGGGTGACAAATCCATCCACGTACATACGGTTTACTCCGGTTGGGACATCTCGCAATTGACCATCCAGCTCACCCCGTACTTATCGACACACATGCCGAAACGCTCGGCCCAGAAGGTCTTTTCCAGCGGCATCGTCACCTTGCCGCCTTCGGCGATCGCGGCGAATACGCGCTCGGCTTCGGCCACATCGCGGGCGTTGTGCGAAAGCGAAAAGCCGCCAAACGGTTGGCCGTATTCGGGCGGGCAATCCGCGCCCATCAGGATCACGCCATCGGCAAATTGCAACGTGGCGTGCATGATCTTGCTGCCATCACCGCCCGGCGCTTGCTCGGCCATCGGTGATTCGGCCCAGGTGTGCGAGAACAGCAAGCGCGCGCCAAACACGGCTTGATAGTGATCGAAAGCGGCCTGGCAATCGCCATTGGCGAAGCTGAGGTATGGGTTCATCGGACATATCCTTGGTCAAGTGGGCAGCGTCGGTTGGCGCTGGCGCTGCCGATATCGATGGTGATCGTTGCTTTGTGTGATCGGCTTACTGCATCGAATGCAGGCCAAACGCATTGCCTTCGGTATCGGTGGCGACCGCGCAAAAACCATACTCGCCAATTGCGAACTTGGGCTGCACAACCGTGCCGCCCGCCGCCTCGACGCGCGATTGTTCAACGGCGCAATCTTCGCACCCGAAGTACACCAGCGTACCCGCACCGCCCGATGCGGCACCCTCGGCCTTGACCAGCGCGCCACCGGCACCGCCGTTTTCCATCGCCGCCGGGAACGCCACCATGTGCAAAATTGCGGCATCGCCATCGGGCATCGCCAGCGTTTCCAGCTTCAACGCCAGCACCGATTCGTAGAACGCCTGCGCGCGGGCCATGTCCTGCACATAAATCTCGAACCACACCACCGGGTTGAACGTTTGCATGTCGGGCTCCTGTTTGGGGTTGGATGACGAGCATGTTTATATCGTCAACATCACATTAGTGCCCAAATGTTACAGTTGTCAACATGGAATCACCGAAAAAAAGGCGCACGCGCATCCCCAAGCCGCAGGGCTATCACCATGGCGATCTGCGTCGCGCGTTGCTGATCGCGGCGCGGCAGATGGTCGATGAGGGCGGCGCGCAGGCCTTGACCCTGCGTGGCGCGGCGGTGCGTGCAGGCGTATCGGCGGCAGCCCCGTATCGGCATTTCGCCGACCGCGAGGCGCTGCTGGCAGCGGTGATGAGCGAGGGGTTTGGCGAACTCGCCGCCACCACCGATGCCGCACGCAGCGCCGCCGCCGATCCAGTCAGCGGCTATCTGGCGGTGGGCCACGCCTATCTGACGTTCGCCGCCAGCAACCCGCGGCTGTACCGGCTGATGTTTGGGGTGGAATGCAACAAGCCGGAATACCCGCACCTGATCGAGGCCGGCACGCGTGCGTTTGGCGTGGTGCTGCGTGCGGCGGAAGAATGCGCGGCGGCTGGCTTGATTGGCGATCGCCCGCCGGAGCACGTCGCGATGGCCGGCTGGACGATGGTGCACGGGCTTGCCAGCCTGCATGTCGATGGCGTGCTCGGCATCGTGCTGCCGGTGCCACTGCCGGATGCGGCGGCGGCGCTGTTTTCGATTCTGGTTGAGGGTGTCAGGCCGCGTTGAGCGTTACACCGGGCACGCCTTTGGGGCGCGGCGAATCATGCCGGCGGGGATCGGGAGGGCGGCAGCCAACGAGTGAGACACTGATGCCGCACGATGGTGAATTGAAGCAGGAGGTCCACGACGGCTGCCGCACGGCCGCGAATTGAAGCAGGACGCGAAATATGGGCGGAGACGGCAGTAGCGTTGCCAACCTTGATCGAAACGATAGCGACAGCCATCGCATCACCCGCCTACACCGTGCCGCGATTCTTGCCGATCCACGGCCGATACCATTCGCGGGTTTCAGCCATATCCGCTGCCATGTCATCAGTTAAATGGATAACGGGGCCGATGCCGATCACTTTATCCGGGTAGTGGAAATAGGTACGCACGACCGGCACATTGGCGCCCTTGGCCAGCTTCCAGAAGCCGGTTTTCCACTCTTTCACCGCCTTGCGGGTGCCTTCCGGGGCAAGCCCAAGCCAGAGTTGATCGGCATGCTGCATGGTCTGGATGCTCTGCGCGACAAAGCCGCCGGGTGCGCGCCGATCAATCGGGATCACACCCAAAAAGCGCATCAGCCAGCCCATCGGCCCCCAGAACAATTCTTTTTTGCCGAGGATGCGCAAATCCAGATCAAGCGCCAGCAACGCGCCAAAGCCCCAGATGCCATCCCAGTTGGACGAATGCGGTGCGCCGATCAGCACCACCTTGGGCAGATCGGGAAATTCGCCCTCCATGCGCCAGCCACCGGCACGCAGGATGCTGCGCCCCACCCAGCGGGTAAAACGGCTGCGGCCAGCGCGCGGCACCTGCGGTGGCAGCGGCAGGATGTCACCATCGCGGGCCGGCGTAATCGGGTGTTGAACCTGCATGTTTCCCCTGTATTCCTTCACTTCTTTTCTCAATCCCAGCCCTTGCCGGTGCGCCCGCGCTTGACCACGCTGCGGCCCTTTTTCGATTGCAGACGGCGTTCTTTCGAGGCACGGGTCGGCTTGGTCGCCAGCCGTTTCTTCGGCACTTTCAGCCCATGCGCGATGAAATCGGCGAGGCGTTCGCGCGCATCTTGCCGATTGCGCTCCTGCGTGCGAAAACGCTGCGCATGGATCACCAACACGCCCTCATCCGTCAGGCGGCGATCACGCCGTGCCAGTAAACGCTCGCGCACGGCATCCGGCAATGAAGGCGAGGTGGCAATATCGAAGCGCAATTCCACCGCCGTCGCCACCTTGTTGACGTTTTGCCCGCCCGCACCCGATGCGCGCACGAAACGCTCAGTCAACTCGTCTTCGTCGATGGCAATCCCGCTGGCGATCTCCAACATCCGGCCACTCTAACGCAACTCCATGCATCCCAGTATGGCATCCTGCATGCCCTTTCCATGGAGTTTTCCCGGTGAAACGACTCATCCTTGCCTCCTTTCTCGCCGTCGCCACCTGCGTTGCCAGCGCCCAAGCCGCACCGCCCACGCAGCAGCAGGTAGAGAAGTTGCTCGACGCGATGGAGGCACAGAAAGTCGTCGATCAGATGATCCCGGCGATGATGCAGCAGGCCGGCGGCATGGTTGACCAGATGATGACCAAGGAAAGCGCCACACAAGCCGACCGCGAGCGCGCCCAAGGCCTGATGAAAAGCCAAGAGCAACACCTGCGCGAGATGCTGGCTTGGAACAACCTCAAGCCGATCTACATCAAGGTGTACACCGATACCCTAAGCGATAAGGAAGTGCTGGCAATGACCCGCTTCTATCAAAGCCCGGAAGGCCGCAGCGTGATGCAGAAACTGCCGCAGATCATGCAGCGTTCGATGGTTGAGATGAAGCCTCTGCTGGAATCGAGCATTCAGAAAATGACCCAGGACATCCAGAGCGAGCTCAACAACAACAAACCTGCCAAGAAGTAACCGGGCAGGCAGCGCGGATCGGCTCAGGGCCGTTTCGCGCCACCATCAAGCAGGGCAAGCGCGCGGGCAAACTCGCCATCCGGCGCACAGCGGATCTGCATCGCCTCACCACTGTGCGGATGGCCCAATTGCAGCGCCTCGGCATGTAGCAACATGCGGTGGATGCCGCGCATGCGGAAGGCGCGATTATGCCGGCCATCGCCATGGCTGGTATCACCGATCAAGTGATGAAAGGCATGCTTGAGGTGGCGACGGATTTGCCGGAAGCGCCCAGTCTGCGGCGAGGCACGCAGCAGGGCATAACGCGAGGTGGCGAAATCCTGCGATGGCCACGGCAATTCGGCGCGCTGCAATACCGTGAAATCGGTGCGCGCCGGTTTTTTCTGCGGCTTGCCCGGCCCACCATCAAGTGGGTGATCGATGCTGAAATCATCCTCGGCCGGCCAGCCACGGCAGATCAGCAGATAGTGCTTGGCAACCTCGCCAGCCATCCACGCCTTGCCCAATAGCGAGGCGGTTTCGCGGTCAAACGCCAGCAGCAGGCAGCCGCTGGTGGCGCGATCAAGGCGGTGGATCAAAAACACCGGGCGGCCAAATTGCGCACGCAGGCGGTCGGCGGCGAAATCGGTTTCGCCACGCGCCAGCGCGCTGTCATGCACCATCAAGCCCGCTGGCTTGTGTACCGCCGCCAGCCACGGGTCCTGATACAGCACCGGCAAATCAGCCAATTCCGGGGATGACCCTTGGCACGGGCCGTTGGTTTCGTATTCGTTCATCATGGGCGCTATTTTCAACCCGGAAACCGCCCATGTCTCGAATCCGCCTGCTTTCGCTTGCCTGTGCGTTGGTACTTACCCCACTCTCGCTGGATGCGCTCGCCGCCGAAGCGGTGAAGTTGCCCAAAGGCGTGGCCGCCGCCAGCTGTGTGGAGGGCATCTGCGAATACGGGCTGACCAATGGCATGCGCGTGCTGCTGTTCCCCGATGCTTCCAAGCCCACGGTCACCGTCAACGTGACTTACGGGGTGGGCTCGATGCACGAGAACTATGGCGAAACCGGGATGGCGCATCTGCTGGAACATCTGGTGTTCAAGGGCACGCCCAGCTACACCGATATCCCGGCCGAGATGAAGAAGCGCGGCATCAATTTCAACGGCACCACCAGTCTGGATCGCACCAATTACTTTGGCAGCTTCCCGGCCAATGACGACACGCTGGATTGGATGCTGGCGATGGAGGCCGACCGCATGGTCAATTCCTTCATCGCCAAGAAGGATCTCGACAGCGAGATGACCGTGGTGCGCAACGAGATGGAGCGCGGCGAAAACGACCCGGGCCGCGTCTTCAACCAGCGCATGCGCTCGGCCGCCTTCCACTGGCATAACTACGGCAAGAGCACGATTGGCAACCGCGCCGATGTGGAGAACGTGCCGATCGAAAACCTGCAGGCGTTCTATCGCCAGTGGTACCAGCCCGATAACGCCACCTTGATCATCGCCGGCCGTTTCGACCCGGCCAGCGTGTTGACCAAGGTGCAAAAAAGTTTTGGTGCGCTGAAAAAACCCGCCCGCACGCTGCCGCAGGCGTGGACGGTGGAGCCGACCCAGGATGGCGAGCGCGAAATCACCGTGCGTCGCAGTGGCGATTTGCGCTTGGTCGGCCTGACCTACCACATCCCCGCCGCGACCCACCCGGATACCCCGGCGCTGATGGTGCTGGCCAATATCCTCAGCCACTCGTCCGGTGGCCGCCTGCATAAATCGTTGGTGGAGAGCAAACTGGCGGCGGCAGCCTTCGCCGGGGCCGGTGCCCAGCGCGCACCGGGCGTGTTTACCTTTATCGCCGTGCCGCCGAAAGATAGCGACCCGGCCAAAGCCGAGGCGGAATTGCTCAAGCAAGCCGAGCAACTGGCCGCCACGCCGATCACCGCCGCAGAACTGGCCGATGCCCGCCAGCGCATCGCCAACAGCTACGAACTCTCGTTCAATGATGTCAACCGGATCGGTTTGGCGATGAGCGAATACGTTGCCGCTGGCGATTGGCGCCTGTATTTCGTGCTGCGCGATGCAATGGACAAGGTGAGTGTCGATGACCTCAACCGGGTCGCCAAGCAGTATCTGATCCCCTCCAACCGTACCCTCGCCCGCTTCGTGCCCACCGATAACGCGGTGCGTGCGGAGATCACGGCGGCACCATCAGTCGCCAGTCTGGTCGAGGGTTACAGCGGCCGCGAAGCCGTGGCTGCGGGCGAAGCCTTCGACCCCAGCATCGATAACCTTGCCGCGCGCAGCGAGATCTTCACCATCGGTGACAGCTTGCGCGTATCCCTGTTGCCGAAGAAAAACCGCGGCCAGACCGTGGTGGTTGATGCCAGCTTCCGTTTTGCCGATATCGATTCGCAGCGTGGCGTACCGGCGGCTGCCGCCGGGATGACCGGCTCGATGCTGATGCGCGGCAGCAAAAGCATGAGCCGCGAGCAGATCGACAAACGCTTCGAGGCACTCAAGACCAGTGCCCATGTCAGCGGCGGCATGCGCAGCGCCAGCATCGATCTCAGCACGCGCCGTAGCGAACTGGTTGAAGCACTGACCGTGGCCAGCGACATTCTTAAAAACCCGAGCTTCCCGGAAAGCGAATTCGAGCAACTGCGCTTGCAGGCGATCACCGGCATCGAAGCCTCGCGCAAGGAGCCGGCCACCGCCATCGGCCAAGCCTCGGGCCCGCATTTCGACCCGTGGCCGAAGGATCACCCGCTGCGTTTCCGCTCGCTGGATGAATCGCTGGCCGATTTGCAGGCGCTGAAACTGAGCGATCTCACCGCCTATCACCGTGCGTTCTACGGCACGGCCGATGGCCAGATCGCCATCGTGGGTGATTTCGACCCGGCCGAGATCAAGCCGCTGCTGGAAAAACTGTTTGCCGATTGGAAGGCACCCAAGCCGTTCGCGCCGCTTTCAACCCGCTACCACGCGGTCGCCGCCGAGCGTAAACAACTGGAAACGCCGGACAAATCCAACGCCGTGTACGTGGCGCGGATGAACTTGCCGCTCAATGACGACAACCCGGATTACCCGGCACTGATGGTCGCCAACTACATCTTTGGCGGCAGCGGCATGTCATCGCGCCTTGGCGACCGCGTGCGTCAGCGCGATGGCCTGAGCTATGGCATCGGCAGTGGCATCTCCGCCGATGCCAGCGTGAGTGGCATCGACGATGCCGGCAGCTTCTCGATCCAAGGCATCGCCGCGCCGCAAAACATGGCGAAGATGGATGCTGCCGTGCGCGAGGAGTTGGAACGTTTCATCCGCGACGGCATCAGCGAAAAGGAACTGGCCGATTCGGTCAACGGCATCCTCACCCAACGTGCGCAGGGCCGCGCCAGCGATGGCAATGTGGCCGGCATGCTCAATTCCGACCAACGTCTTCTGCGCAAGATGCAGCGCCGCGCCGATTACGAAACCAAGTTGCGCCAGCTCACCGTGGCCGATGTCAATGCCGCGATCAAACGTCACCTCAAACCGGAGGCGATGAGCGTCTACACGGCGGGTGATTTTGCCGCGGCAGCGAAGGCTGAGAAGTAGCCTGGCAATCAAGCCACCGGCAGCTTCAAGACCTGCCGGTGGCTGCGCGTGCGCGGCCGGGGCAACATCGGGCAGCGCTTGGCCCAAGTCAAAATCAAATCATGCGTCGCGGCGCTGGCCGGTCAGGTATTCGTCCTTCAATTTGACGTAGTGGTTGGCGGAATAAAACAGCGCGTCGATCTCGGCATCGCTCAATTTGCGCACGAATCTGGCCGGGCTGCCCAGCCACATTTCGCCCGGCCCCATCACCTTGCCCGGTGCCAGCAATGCGCCGGCACCAAGGAAGCCGTGTTGCTGGATCACCGCGCCATCGAGCACGGTTGAGCCCATGCCGACCAGGCAGGCATCTTCGATCTTGCAGGCATGCACAATCGCTTTGTGGCCGATGGTGCAATCGCGGCCGATCACCGTGGCAAAGCCGCCCAGTTTTGCGTGCGGGCCATCGTGGCTGACATGCACCACGCTGCCATCCTGCACATTGGTGCGATCCCCGATGCGGACAAAATTGACATCACCACGGATCACCGTGAACGGCCACACCGATACGTCATCACCCAGCACTACATCGCCGATGACCACGGCAGCCGGGTCGATATAGGCACGCGCGCCGAGTTGCGGGGTTTTGTCGAAGTAATTGCGGATGTTGTCCATTGGGGGAGTTTACGTTGACTGGGTTGGAGTGATGAAGCGATGAGGCGAATATCGTCGCTATACGTCGGTGCCAAGCGCCACGCGGTACACGCCGTGAACCCATCCTTGGGGGCTCGGACGCCACCGCTTCGCGGCCCGGCCCGTCGCAGCGCTCCGGGCGTTCAAATGGGACACGCGGCTGGACGCCGCGTAAGCGCCCCATTCTCACCCCTGTGGCGTACGGTCACGAGTGGCGCTTGGCACCGAATGTATTGAACGGTTTTCGCCGCATAATTAAAAGGCAAAAGCTTTTGCGTCCGAAGTGAAAGCACATCACGCATCGAGTGCGTGAGGACCGGGAATGCACATCTACCGGCGAGCGCGCCACGGATGGTGCGCGGCCGCGAATCGAAGCTGGAGCGAAGCCCTGAGCGGCGACGGTAGATGTGCGTTTCCGGGCCGGATCGAGATAATGGTTTTTTGCTTCTGTGCATACGTCGCCATACGCCGGTGCTAGGCACCCCACGGGACACGCCGTGAACCCATCCATGGGGGCTCGGTCGCTGCCGCTTCGCGGTCCGGCCCGTCGCAGCGCTCCGGGCGTTCAAATGGGGCACGCGGCTGGCCGCCGCGTAAGCGCCCCATTCTCACCCCTGCAGCGAACGGTCCCGAGTGGTGCCTAGCACCGACGTACTGAAAGCTTTTTCGCCGCATCACTGAAAGGCAAAAGCCCCGCGGCCGATAATCGAAACCCGAAGCGCAACCTGAGTGGCGGCTGGACGCGCTTGTGGGCCGCAGCGAAGGGGCCGAGCGTTGGCTTTATGCCGGCATCTTGCACAGCTCGAACCAGAGTTCCCGCCACATCAAACCCCAACCACCACGCCCGATGCTCGCGTAATTGTGTACGGCAAACGCGGCTGGCTATCATTCGCCGATGATCCGGTTGCTGATCCAGCGCAGGCGTTCGTGGTGCCGCTCGTTATGGGGCGGCATCCTGTTGCTTGCGCTGGTGGTGCAACCTGCGTTGGCGGCGATGGGTGAAATCCATGAGCTAAGTCATATTGGCGATACCGCCAGACACGCGCTATTCGATACGGCACACGCGCCTGCGCCTGTAGATAGCGCCGAAGGGGGCGAGGCCCTGCATTTTCTTGTGCATTTCTCGCATTGCTGCAACCCCGTGTCGGCGATGGTGCCGTTCACGCCGATGCCATTGCCGATGATTAGCGGTGCAACAAACCCGGCATTGGGCTTGCTGGCCCTGCCGCTCGGCAGCGCGCTCGAAGACGTTCTACGGCCTCCGATTCAGGCTTGACGCCGCTTGCATGCCGCGAGGCGTGCCGCCGTCCCCCTGATTTCTGGAGATATCCATGTTGATCCGTATCGCGGCGCTGGCCGCGTGCCTCTTGGCGTTGCTGGCCGGTGCGCCCGCGCGCGCCAGCGAACGTTTGACGCTTGACGACGCATTGCGCCGGATCGAACACGCCCACCCCGATTTGCGCCTAACCGGCTTTCGCCGCGATGTGCTCTCTGCCGAACGCGATCAAGCATCGCTGCGGCCGCCCTTGGTCTTGGCTGCATCGATTGACAACATCTTGGGCAGCGGTGAGCGCCGTTTGCTTGATAGCGCCGAAGCCACGGTGACGCTGGCCTCGGTGTTTGAACGCGGTGGCAAATTGGATGCGCGCAAGACCTTGGCGCAGACCCGCATCGATGCCCTGGGCGTGGAGCGCGAAACCAAGCGGCTGGATTTGCTGGCCGAAGTGGCCCGCCGTTATCTGGCCATCGCCGCTGCCGGGCGGCAGCGCGAAATAGCCCAGCACGATATCGCCCAGCGCAAGCGCACGGTTGCCGGGGCGCGTCACCGCTTCAGTGCCGGTGCCTCGCCGCAATCGGTGGTATTTGCCGCCGAAGCCGCACTGGCGCGCGCCGAGCTTGAATATGCCCGCGCCGCGCAGCGCGAAGCCAGCAGCAAGCAACATCTGGCCGCCTTGTGGGGCGAGCGTGACCCCGCCTTTCAGACGGTGGCGGGCAACCCCTATGCCTTGCCCGCCATCGCGCCGTTTGCCGAGCTTGCCGACTGGCTGCAACGCACCCCGGAAATCACCCAATTCAACGGTGAGCTGCGCATCCGCGAAGCCCGCCTGCAACTGGCACGCACACAGGCCACGCCGGATTGGGATTGGCAAATGGGTGCCCGCTATTTCCGCGAGGGCGGTGATGTCGCGTTGATCGCCAGTGCGTCGCTGCCGCTTGGTGCGCGCCAGCGTGCGCAACCGGGAATCCGCGTCGCCGAGGCCGAGCTTGCGATGCTGGGCATCGAGCGCGAATCGAAACAGATCGAGCTGTACTCCACCTTGGCCGAAGCGCACGGCAATTATCTGGGCGCGCAACTTGAAGTGCGTCGGCTGGGCCGCGATGTCATCCCCAAACTTGGTCAGGCCGAAAACGCAGCGGAGCGCGCCTATCGCGCTGGCGCCATCAGTTATCTGGAATGGGCGCAGCTGCAATCCGAGCGCACCGATGCGCGCAAACAACAGCTTGATGCGGCACTGGAAGCCCAGCGCGCGTTGATCGAAATCCAACGGTTAACCGGCCAAGCATTCGCAAGCGCGCAAGCCGCCAACGAACAGGGAGAAGACCCATGAAGATGCAACGCTTGCTGGTGCCGATGTTGCTTGCCCTGTCGCTGGCCGCCTGCGGCCAGAACCACGGCGAAAAAGACGGCCACGCCCACGATGCAAGCCATGCGCCCGCCAATGCACCGGGCGATGCAGCACCGGCTGATCGGCATGCCGAGCGCACCGAAATCAGCCAGCAGATGGCCGATGAATCCGGCATCAAGGTCGCGCCGGCCGCGGCCGGCATGATCGCCGATGAACACGAAGTGCAAGGCTTGCTCACCCCGGTCGAAGGCCGCAGCGCGAAGGTGATGGCGCGCTTCCCCGGCCCGATCAAACAGCTTGGCCCGAATGTCGGCGATCGCGTCGCGGCCGGCCGGGTGATGGCCGTGATCGAAAGCAATTACAGCCTGGCCAACTACAGCATCATCGCGCCGATGGCGGGCGTGGTGATCTCGCGCGATGCAGCGGTGGGGTCGGTCGCCAGCGAAGGCATGGTGTTGTACGAGATCGCCGACCTCTCGCGGCTGTGGGTGGATCTGCACATCTTTGGCGCCGATGCCCAGCACATCCAGCCCGGTGGCCGCGTGCAGGTGACGCGGATGAGCGATGGCAAAACCATCGATACGGTGATCGAGCGCATCCTGCCCGGCACCGCCACCGCCAGCCAGAGCACGGTGGCGCGCGCCACCATCATCAACGAGGACAACCAATGGCGGCCGGGCTCGGCGGTGAAGGCGCGGATCACCGTGGATCAACAGCCGGCCAATCTGGTGGTGCCGTTGAGCGCACTGCAAATCATGGATGGCGAGGATGCGGTGTTTGTGCGCGAGGGCGATATCTACCACGCACGCCACGTTGAATTGGGCAAGCGCGATGCCGTGCAGGTTGAAGTGCTTTCGGGCTTGCAGGCGGGCGAGCAAATCGTCGTCGAGCAAAGCTATCTGATCAAGGCCGACATCGAGAAATCCGGTGCCGAGCACACGCACTAAGGCCGCCGACATGCTGGAAAAAATCATCCGCTTCTCCATCGCCCATCGCTGGCTGATGTTGGCCTTGACGCTGGCCTTGGTGGCGATTGGCATCTGGAGCTTCACCAAGCTGCCGATTGATGCCACGCCCGATATCACCAATGTGCAGGTGCAGATCAACACCGCCACGCCCGGCTATTCGCCGTTGGAATCCGAGCAACGCATCACCTGGCCGGTGGAAACCGCGATGGCCGGCATCCCGGGGCTGGATTACAGCCGCTCGATCTCCCGCTACGGCCTGTCGCAGGTCACCGTGGTTTTCAAGGATGGCACCGATCTCTACTTCGCCCGCCAACAAGTGGCCGAACGCCTGCAGCAAGTGAAATCGCAGCTGCCCAGCGGCATCGAGCCCGAGATGGGGCCGATTGCCACCGGCCTTGGCGAAATCTTCATGTACACGATCGAGGCCGCGCCGGATGCACGCAAACCCGATGGCAGCGCCTACACCGCCACCGACCTGCGCACGCTGCAGGATTGGGTGATCCGCCCGCAGTTGCACAATGTGCCGGGCGTGACCGAAGTCAACACCATCGGCGGCTATGCACGGCAGATCCATGTCACGCCAGACCCGGCCAGGCTGCGCGCATTGGGCTTCACGCTCGATGATGTGGTGCGCGCAGTCAGCGACAACAACCAGAACATGGGTGCAGGCTATATCGAGCGCAACGGCCAGCAGTTTTTGGTGCGTGTACCGGGCCAAGTCGATGGTTTAGACGAAGTCGGCAATATCGTGCTTGACCGCCGCGATGGCGTGCCGATCCGCATCCGCGATGTCGCTAGCGTCGGCGAAGGGCGCGAATTGCGCACCGGGGCGGCGACGCAAAACGGCGAGGAAGTCGTCATCGGCACCGCCTTCATGCTGTTTGGTGCCAACAGCCGCACCGTCGCACGCGCGACCGCCGCCAAGCTGGAGGAAGCCAACAAAAGCCTGCCCGCAGGCGTGCAAGCGCATGCCGTGTACGACCGCACGATGTTGGTGGACCGCACCATCAAGACCGTCTCGAAAAACCTGATCGAAGGCGCGCTGCTGGTCATCGCCGTGTTGTTTGCTTTGCTCGGCAACTTTCGTGCGGCCTTGATCACGGCCGCAGTGATCCCGCTGTCGATGTTGTTCACCGTGTTCGGCATGGTGCGCGGTGGCATATCCGGCAACCTGATGAGCTTGGGTGCGCTGGATTTCGGTCTTATCGTCGATGGCGCGGTCATCATCATCGAAAACTGCCTGCGCCGCTTTGGCGAATTGCAGCAGCGGCTGGGCCGCGTGCTCACGGCAGAAGAACGCTTTGATACCACCGCCCGGGCGACGGCCGAAGTGATCCGCCCCAGCCTGTTTGGCCTTGGCATCATCGCTGCGGTGTACTTGCCGATCTTTGCCCTCTCGGGTGTGGAAGGCAAGATGTTCCACCCGATGGCGATCACCGTGGTGCTGGCCCTGACCGGCGCGATGATGTTGGCCTTGACCTTTGTGCCGGCCGCCATCGCCATCTTCCTTGGCGGCAAGGTTGAAGAAAAAGAAAACCGGCTGATGGCGTGGCTCGGGCGGCGCTATGCACCGATGCTTGATTGGTCGTTGGCGCATGGCAAATGGGTCTTGGTCGGCGCGGCATCGCTGGTGCTGGTGTGCGCCGTGTTCGCCACGCGGATGGGCAGCGAGTTCATCCCCAATCTGGATGAAGGTGATATCGCGGTGCAGGCGATGCGCATCCCCGGCACCGGGCTTGAGCAATCGGTAAAGATGCAGGCGACGCTTGAGAAGCGCATCAAACAGTTGCCCGAAGTCGAGCGCGTATTTGCCAAGATCGGCACGGCGGAAGTCGCCACCGACCCGATGCCGCCCTCGGTCAGCGATACGTTTGTGATGCTGAAGCCACGCAAGCAATGGCCCGACCCACGCAAGCCCACCGCCACGCTGGAAGCCGAGATCGCAGCCATCGCCCGCAGCATCCCCGGCAACAATTACGAGTTCACCCAACCCATCCAAATGCGGATGAACGAGCTGATTTCCGGCGTGCGCGCCGATGTTGCGATCAAGCTCTATGGCGATGACCTGGACACGCTGGCGGCGGTCGGCAAGAAGATCGAAGCGGTGGCGAAAATCGTGGATGGCGCAACCGATGTCAAGCTTGAACAGGTGACCGGCTTGCCGGTGCTCAGCATCGTGCCCGATCGCCAAGCCTTGGCCAGTTATGGCATCAACCCCGGCGTGGTGCAGAACACGGTGGCGACGGCCATCGGTGGCGAAACCGCAAGCCAGTTGTTTGAAGGTGACCGCCGCTTCGATATCGTGATCCGCCTGCCGGAATCGATCCGCCAAGACCCGGCCGCGCTGCAAGACCTGCCGATCGCGCTGGATGCCAGCGATGAAACCCACGCCGACCGCGCCATCAGTGTCATCGGCAGCAAGGCCGTGCCGCCCGGCACGGTGCCGCTGCGCGAAGTGGCCCGCATCGAAACCACGCTGGGGCCAAACCAGATCAACCGCGAAAACGGCAAGCGCCGCGTGGTGGTCACGGCCAATGTGCGCGACCGCGACCTGGGCAGTTTTGTCGAGGCGCTGCGCACCGCGGTGGATAGCGAAGTCACGGTGCCGGCAGGGTATTGGATTGAATACGGCGGCACGTTCGAGCAACTCATCTCGGCCAGCCGGCGTTTGTCGGTGGTGGTGCCGGTGACGCTCATCATCATTTTTGCGCTGTTGTTCTGGGCCTTCGCCTCGATCAAGGATGCAGCCATCGTGTTCACCGGCGTCCCGCTGGCACTGACCGGCGGCGTGATTGCACTGGCATTGCGCGGCATCCCGTTCTCGATCTCCGCGGGCGTCGGCTTCATCGCGCTATCGGGCGTCGCCGTGCTCAACGGCCTCTTGATGATTACCTTCATCCGCAAATTGCGTGAACAAGGCCAACCGCTGGATCGCGCGGTAAGCGATGGCGCGCTCGGCCGCCTGCGCCCGGTATTGATGACGGCACTGGTCGCCTCGCTGGGCTTTATCCCGATGGCGTTCAATGTCGGTGCCGGCTCGGAAGTGCAGCGCCCACTCGCCACGGTGGTGATCGGCGGCATCCTGTCATCCACCCTGCTCACCCTGCTGGTGCTGCCGACGTTGTATCGACGCTTGCACAAAGCCGACGAATTTAAGGCAGCGACGTCGGATGCGTGACTGTTGTGATTGTGCTGCGGCAGGTGGTGCGGCGCTGGAGTTGGGGCCGGGCCGGGCAAGAAGGCATGTCGTGCCTTCGATCCGGCCCGGAAACGTACCTCTACCGTCGCCGCTCAGGGCTGCGCCCCTGCTTCGATTCGCGGCCGCGCACCATCCGTGGCGCGCTCGCCGGTAGAGGTACATTCCCGATCCTTATTTACTCAATCTGGATAAGTTCTCGCTTCGGATGGAATAGCTTTTGCCTTTCATTGATGCGGCGAAAAACTTTCGGTACGTCGGTGCCATATGCCCCACGGAGCACCTGGCACCGACGTATAGCGACGCATACACGG
>JAUNTK010000039.1:0-3050 GCA_030538735.1 Pseudomonadota bacterium | reverse complement strand
GGCCATGATGTTTTTAGTGACGATTACGCACCCCATCCGGGTACGCTTCCACATCGGCCGCAAGCAAAAAACCGGCCTGATCGCCCCCAAACCACACAAGCCAAAACCGCCATGCTGCTGAAAACACTCGCCTTGTTCACGCTCACCGCCATCAGCGAAATCGTCGGTTGCTGGCTGGTGCTTACCGCGCGCCAAGCGGATCGTTCTTGGTGGCTACTGGTTCCGGCTGCCGCAAGCCTGGCGTTGTTCGCGTGGCTCTTGACCTTGCATCCGGCGGCTTCGGGCCGGGTTTACGCCGCGTATGGCGGCATCTATGTCGCCACCGCGCTGTTGTGGCTGTTCGCGGTTGATCGCATCCCGCTGGGGCGCTGGGATGTCCTGGGTGGCGTGTTGATGCTGGGCGGGTCGCTGGTCATCATCGCGGCGCATTGGCGCACATGAGCGGGCGCCAGTGCCGCGCGAATCGGCGGCGAAATCCCTTGCTCAAACCCGGAGCAAGGTCTTGATCGCGCGGCGCTCATCCATCGCCTTGTAGCCCTCGGCCACCTGCGCGATCGGTAGCACTTGATCGAAGACCTTGCCCGGCTCGATCACGCCACGCAGCACGCGATCCATCAAATCGGGCAGAAAGCGACGCACCGGCGCGGGGCCGCCAAGCATTCGCCGCTGCGAGAAAAACAATTTCTGGCCATCGAAGGTCACGCCGTGCGGCACCCCGACATAGCCAATCGTGCCGCCGGGGCGGCATACGCCCATGGCCTGCGCCATCGATTCGGCCATACCCACGCATTCCAGCACCGATTCCGCGCCGACGCCATTGGTGAGATCCATGATCCGGGCGATGCCGTCGTCGCCACGCTCCTCGACGATGTCAGTCGCGCCAAATTCGCGGGCCAGTTGCTGGCGGCTGGGATGCCGGCTCATCGCGATGATGCGCTCTGCCCCCATCTGGCTGGCGGCCAGCACCGCCATCAACCCGACTGCACCATCGCCAACCACCACCACGGTGCCGCCTTCGCGCACCTGGGCGGCATCGGCGGCGTACCAGCCAGTGCCCAATACATCCGAGACCGCCAGCATGTGCGGGATCATTGCATCATCTGGCCGCTCGGCCGTCGCCACCAGCGTGCCATCGGCCAATGGCACCCGGGCGAAGGGCGCTTGCGCACCGCTCATGAATTCGCCCTGCGCGCAGGATGACTGGAAGCCGAAATCACAATGCGGGCAGGTGTTGTCGGAAATGCAGAATGAGCCGACCACGAACTGGCCGGGCTTGACGGTCTTCACTTCAGCGCCGACCTCCACCACCACGCCGCAGTATTCGTGGCCCATGTGGGAGGGTGCCGATTGCGGCGACAGGCCGCGATACGGCCACAAATCAGACCCGCAGATGCAGGTCGCCGAGAGCTGGATGATGGCATCGGTAGGCTTCTCGATGCGCGGATCGGCAACCTGCTCGTAACGCACATCGCCGGGGCCATGCAGGACGGTTGCGTACACGGGGTCTCTCCTCAAGTTGTGGGCAGCACGACTGTAGCGCAGAGCGCATCCGACGCTTGTGAGCGCGCCATTCACGATGCGTCCGATGCGTGCATGGCATTGATGGCATGTGCCGCATCGCTTCGCCGCGTCGCATAGAATCGCCATCAAACTTCAAACACGCCGCGCGTGCCGAGTGACGTGACACCGCCGAGTCGTCACTCGATACAGGCGGGTGCCGCAGGATCGGGATAGCGCCCGCGCCTGCCGCAAAATCATCACATGGCATCAAACAGGACAGGTCGCAGATGCGGATCGCCAGCTGGAACGTCAACTCCCTCAACGTGCGCCTGCCGCATTTGCTGCAGTGGTTGCGCGATTTCCAGCCCGATGTGGTCGGTTTGCAGGAAACCAAGCTGACCGATGACAAATTCCCGGCTGATGCCCTGCGTGCCGCTGGTTACGAGGTGGTGTTTCAGGGCCAGAAGACCTATAACGGCGTCGCGCTGTTATCCAAAGCGGGCGCGCTGGCCGATGTGCAGCTGGGCATCCCCGGTTTTGATGACGAACAAAAACGGGTGATCGCGGCGACGGTCGGCGATGTGCGCATCGTCAACCTGTATGTGGTCAATGGTCAGGATATCGGCACCGAAAAATACGCCTACAAACTGCGTTGGCTGGATGCGGTACACGATTGGCTGGCCGAGGATCTCAAGCGCTGGCCGAAGATGGTGGTGATGGGTGATTTCAATATCGCGCCGGATGCGCGCGATGTGCACGACCCCGATGTCTGGGATGAGAACCACATCCTGACTTCAACCGCGGAGCGCGCCGCCTTGCAGCGCATCGAATCGCTTGGCCTGCACGATGCCTTTCGCCTGCATCACGATGCGGCCGGGGTGTTTAGTTGGTGGGATTACCGGCAGGCGGGGTTCCGGCGCAATCTGGGGCTACGCATCGACCTGACCTTGGTATCCGATGCGTTGAAGGCCAGCGCCCACGCCGCCGATATCGACCGCGAACCGCGTACCTGGGAGCGGCCCAGCGACCATGCGCCGGCCTGGGTGCAGTTGGGCCAATGAAAAAGCCCGGCGGTTGCCGGGCCTTGTGTCATCCGTGATTGCGCACTGTCAGCGTGCGCGGCCACGGGTAATCAGGTTGACGATCAACAGCAGGATCACCGCACCCAGCAGCGAATAGAGGAAGGTGGTCACGGTGATGACTTGGTTGATGCCGCCGCCGAACAGCCAGCCGGAAATCATCGCGCCGACGATGCCGACCACCACATTGAGGATGATGCCTTGCTGACCATCGCGCTTCATGATGATGCTGGCAAGCCAGCCGACGATGCCGCCTACGATCAACCAGATGATGATGCCCATGGGGTGAGTTCTCCTTGAAGTGATGTCGTTTTGAATGAGTCCCCAACACGCGGGGCAGGGCCAGTGTCACCATCGGCACGTGATGGGTGCGTTACGGGGCGCTCCAAAAACATCAATCAATTCAGCAAGTTGCAGGTGGCGTGAATTATTGCGATGCAGCAATCAGCCGCGATCGAGCATCGCCAGCAG
>JAUNTK010000038.1:2372-22982 GCA_030538735.1 Pseudomonadota bacterium | reverse complement strand
GTTGCTGTTCGACCTCCTGCAACTGCTGCCGCGACTGGTCAATGGATGTGCTGGCGGCGTCGGTGGTGGGCAGGCTGGCGTGCAAACGGGTGAAATCGTTTGGCTGGCCCTGCATCACGAAAATCCGGCTGGCATCTTCGCTAAGGAACACGTGGTCAGCGCGCTCCAATCCGCCCCTTCTTGCCGTAACCAGCAGGCTGTGGCTGATCCGTTCGCTGGTGTCATCGGGGTTGCGGCCGTGCTCCGCATCCAGCTTGGCCACGCCAGTGCGGATTTGTTCCAGGAGGGCCTGATCGTGGGGTTGCAAGGGAAGTGGCCCTGAGGCGTTGGGGGCTTCGCCCGCCAAGCCACCGTAAGGCTGCCCGGAAATGGGAAAGACGTGGCTATAGCTGCCATGCGTATGCTGGAACAAGCCTTGGGTGGGGGGCGTTACTCCGATATCGAGGTAACGCAAGGGGTGGGCCGGTTGGCTCAGATGCAGCCCGTTTTCTTCAAGCAGGCGTTCTTGGAAGCCGAGCTTTTGCATATCCAACGCGATTGGCGGTGTCTCGCCATTGGCTGGAACAGGGTTGTAGTGACGCTCGTATAGCTCAATCGTGCTGATTATCCATGCGCCATAGTAATTCGGATAGTCGGAGTTGCCGTTGTGGCCGAGCCGCACATCGGCGGGGCTCTTGTCAAAATAATTGACACCCATGCCTTCGAGGTTCCCTTCGCTGAACGGCATGCTCAAGTCATCGTTCAGCGTCAGGTTTCCCTTCAGGTTGTAGGTGTAGGGCGTCTTGCTAATGTCTCGGTCGATGAAGTCCTCCATCCGACTTGGGTGGGCGTCATAAATCTGTTCAAGACTTGGCGCGGGATGCGTGGTTTTAACCATGCTGAGTACGGCATTCCAGCCGGCGATCTGGGCACCCGCTTCGTCTCGACGGTCGGCACTGATCAGTGCCACCGATGCATCGGTGTAATCGCGTGGCGTTCCTGATTCTTGCGCCTTCGCGTCGATCGCGTTCAAGAATTCTTGGTGTGCCTGCGTGCGTTCATCCTGATTGAGGCCGTGCTGCAACTCATGACCAAGGACAAATGTTATTTCCGAGGGATTGAACACCCCGTTTGGATCGGCTTCAAGCTGCGACAAGGGCAGCGAAATGACCTTGGTCTGAGGGTTGTATTCACCTCCTGCATGGGGATTGGTCAGCGGCGTTATTTCAGTCAGATGCCCTGCAGCGACAGCATCATTGAACTGGCTGGCCAGCGCCGGAGAGTCTTTCAGCAAGGCGAGTAGGTTGTCTGCATGTATCTGGCTGACATCCGCACGACTGGAAAATCGTTGGATGATTTGCTGGGATTCAGGGGTCAAATCCGTCATGACAGTTCCTATTTTTTTCAGCGGACCAAAATGGACTTCACGCAATAGCGGAGATTTCCGGTTGAGTCGGCGCGCTCGGTTTCGCCGGCCGGGTAGACCTCTACTCGCAGTTTTCCGCGCTGATAAACATGGCTGACCATTCGCCCATGTTCAGCGTGATAGGGAGCGCCCTTGAAACCGGCCTGCTCCAAGCCTAGGCGGAAGTCATCGAACCCAAATGCGCAAACCGGGGTCATCGCAGGCCGCGGCTTGGTGGCTGGCGCGGTATCGAACGTGAAGTCAAGGCGAGGTGCGCCCTGAATATCGGCCATCCATTGAATGCCATACCACCATCCCATGCCGATTTCGCCATTGGCCTGGTAGCGCCCCGGTGCCGGGTTGGCGAATTCGAGGCCATAGGCTTGTTGCAAAGCAGCGCGGTCCAGTTCGCCGATGCTGTCAAGCTTGCCCAGCAGGTCAAGCGTACGTTGCAATAAGTCGCCGGCCGCGACCTGCTGGTTGGATGGCGGGTGAGAGGAGACTTGGGCCGTCATTGCTTGTCCTTTCGTCTGAGCTTGCGCTTGAGCGGTTACAGATGCGGTAGATGAGCATCCGAGCGTAAACAGTAGCCCCGCAGCACACAATGGAAAAAGTTGGCGCATATTGTTGATTGGCTGCGGGCGGGGAGATTCGATCCTAGCTGCCCAGATTGGTGAGAAGATGAATTTCAGCAAACCGGGTAATGAGCGGCTCGAACAAGGCTGGGCGATCTGGCCTGCGCACGGAAATCCTCTTTGTAGGGACGGCGCGATGTCACCTATCCGCCTCAAGGCGTTGCCAGCTTCACCTGATATTGCTTCGGCGGCTCCGCGCCCAGCAGGTGTTTGACGAAGTAATCCCAGCGCCGGCGCATCACGTACAGGCCGGTATCGCCCATGCCATAGCCGTGGCGTGATTGCGGCAGCAGCAGCAGGTCGAAATCCTTGTTGGCGGCGACCAGTGCATCCACCACCAGCAGGGTGCTTTGCACCGGGACGTTGTCATCGAGCATGCCGTGGATCAGGAACAATTTGCCCTTCAGGTTGGCGGCGTGCGCGGCGTTGTCCTGCCCGGTGTAATTGCTGGTGCCGTCTTGGTTTTTGATCATCGGGCCGTGATAGCGCTCGGCCCAATCGTCTTCATAGCTCAGGTTGTTGTGGTTGCCTGCTTGGGCGACGCCGACCTTGAAGAAATCCGGGTATTTGAACATCGCGGTGGCGGTGGCATTGCCGCCGCCGGAGTGGCCCCAGATGCCGGCGCGGTCGAGGTCGATCCACGGGTATTTCGCCGCCAACTGCTGCATGCCGGCGATTTGGTCGGGCAGGGTGTTGTCGATCATGTTGCCGTAGTAGGCGTCTTGAAATGCCTTGCTGCGCCACGGTGTACCCATGCCATCGATCGCCACCACGATGAAGCCCAGTTCGGCCAGCGCTTGGTTGTCGGCATGGGCGGGCACGAAGCTGCGGGTGCGGATCGAGCCGGTCTGCGGGCCGGGGTAGATGTAATTGACGATCGGGTATTTTTTCTTCGCATCAAAATTGGATGGCTTCCACAGCATCCCGTACACATCGGTCTTGCCATCGCGGCCTTTGACGGTGAATTGCTCCGGCACCTGCCAACCGGCGGCCTGCAGGCGGGTGATATCGGTGCGGGCGAGTTCTTTCAATTCGCGGCCATCATCCATCGCGCGCAGCACGGTGACCGGCGCTTGGCTGCTGGTGGAATAGGTATCGACAAAATAGCGGCCATCGCCCGATACATTGATGCGGTGGTCGGCGTTTTCCGGGGTTAGCAACTGCACCTCACCGCCATCCAGGCTGGCGCGATAAAAATGCTTGAAATACGGGTCGCGGCCAGCCTCACGGCCGACGCCGTAGAACCAAACCGTGCGTGATTTTTCATCCAGCCGCAGCAGTTCGGTCACGTTCCAATCGCCTGTCGTGATGGCGTGTTTCAGTTGGCCGCTGGTCAGGTCATGCAGATACAGATGGCCCCAGTTGGATTTTTGTGTCCACCACAAAAATTCATTGCTTTCCGGCAGCCAGCGCCAATTGACCACGCCGCCGATGCCGCTTTCAAACTGGGTCTCGACTGTTTCCAGATGCACATCGCGCACCTTGCCGTTGCCGGCATCGGCCACTCGCAGGTGGGCGGATTTGTGGAAGCGATCCGTGCTGACAAAGGCCAGTTGCTTGCCATCCGGCGACCATTGCACATCCTCCCAGCCGCCATTGCAGCTGACGTGATCGCAACTGGTGGAGCGGTGCGCATCGGCCGGCATTTGCAGTGGCACCAGCTTTGCATTCCTGCCGCTGAGATCGATGATGACGCGCTCGATCATGAAGATGTGCGGGTCACCGGCAAACGGGTAGCGCCATTGCTGCGCTTCGGGCGCACCGACATTGGTGCCGACCATGGTCATCGTGTTGACCTGGCGGCTATCATGGCGAAAGGTGGCGATCTTGTCGGATTGCGGCGACCACAGCACGATTGCGCGATCGCTATGCACCCAACCGGCATTGTCGGTGGCATAGCCGTAGTGCTCGATGCCGTCGCGGGTCAGTTGGGTTTCGCGGCCAGTGGCGGTCTCGCGCAGCCACAGGTTGTGAGCGCGGATGAAGGCTTCGCGCGTGCCATCGGGTGATCTTACCGCCGGGCCATCGCCGGCTTGGTTGGTCGGCTTGTCCTGCTTCTCGCAGCGGCTGGCGTCGGTGCTGCAACGGTAGTCATCGCCTGAATAGGTGAAGCGTAAACCATCGCCATCCAGCTCCACGCTGCGCAATTTGCTGGCGATGTCATCGGCCTTGGCCGGTTTGCCGCTGGCGTTGGCAAGTGCGGTGGCCAGCGCAGCCGGTTCTGCCACGGTGATCGCTTGGCCGCTGGTGGCATCGATGCCCAGCAAGCGCGATTTTCCATCGCGGGTTTCCACCCACAACAGGCGCTCATCGGCCTGCCATGTGGGTGCGGTGCTGACGCCATCAACCAGTGGTGCCAAGGCCATTGGCGACATCGATACGGCGCGGTCGTAATCGGCGCTGGTCAGCTGCTTGGGGGCGTGTGGGGTTTGGGCGTGGCTCATGGGCGAGGCAAGGGCGAGCGCGATCAGCGCGGAAATCGGCAATGGTTTCAACATGGCGGTGGCTTGGTTGAATGAAGCCCGATGCTACCTGCTTGCCAGGCTCTGTGTCGGTTTCAGCTGATTCGGGCCAACATCCGCCGGGAGCCGATCAAACGCGCCCAGCGGGTGCCGATATCGACCAGACAGACGTAGCCGGCCTCGCCTGCCAGTTGCCACAGGAGTTTCGGCGTCCAGCGCAGGGTGGGCTCGGCGGCGCAGGGCTGGGCCGGGATGCCCAGTTGCCGGGCAAACAGGGCGCAGCGGGCCAAGTGATAGCGGCTGGAGACCAGCGTGACCGGGCCGTCATAGCCGGTTTGCTGCAGCAATTCACGCGCATTGCGCAGGTTTTGCAGGGTATCGCGTGATTCACGCTCCAGATGCAGGCGACTGGCATCCAAATCGACCCGGCGCTGCAAGGCATCGCGGGCGATCTCGGCCTCGCTTGGGGCATCGGCCGCGCCGCCGCCAAGTAAAAACAGATGATCGGGGGCGTGCTGCCGCCATAGCTCGGCAGTGCGGGCGATCCGCGCCTCGAAATCGGCATCGATCCGCCCGCCCGGGGCATGTTTGCCAAACAGCAGCACGCAGCGCGCCGAGCTGGGCTGGCTATGGCTGCGGCGAGCGATGCGCAGCACATGCAGCCAATAGCCCAGATACAGCAGGCCGCCGCTCAATACGCAGGCCAGCGCGGCCACGCTGGCGACGTGCAGCACATCGAGATCGGTCAACAAGGAGGCGCGGTGGCGGCGGCGGCTGGTCATCTCCATGAATGGTAAATGGCCGTGCTTACGGAAGTACGGCCTGCGCTCGCTATACTTGAAAATTGCCCAATTTGATGCAGTTTTCAGCTTTTGATCCAGCCTCGCCCCCCCGCCCGGATGCAGCCGCTTGCGCTCAGCACGTATACCGCCACCACCGCGCTCGGGCGCGGCCGTGATGCCCAATTTATCGCCTTGCAGGCCGAGCGCAGTGGCCTGCGTCGCAATGATTTTGGCCCGCTGCAGGATGGCGCGCCCTTGCCGACCTGGGTTGGCCGGGTCGATGGCATCGAACAGGCGGCATTGCCAACGGAATTCGCCCGCTGGGAATGCCGCAACAACCGCCTTGCCTGGCTGGCCCTGCAGCAAGATGGTTTGATCGAGGCCGTGGCGGCTTGCCGGGAAAAATACGGGGCCGGGCGCGTCGCGCTGGTGATCGGCACCTCGACCTCCAGCATCGGTGCCACCGAAGAAGCCTACACGCGGTTGCAGGATGGCCATTTCCCGGCTGATCTCGATCGCCCCGAGGTGCATACCCCGCATTCGCTGGGCGGTTTCTTGCAGGCAGTCACCGGCTTGCGTGGGCCGTGCATCACCGTCGCCACGGCCTGCTCATCCAGCGCCAAGGTGTTTGCCCAAGCGGCGCGGTTGATCGAGGCTGGGGTGGTGGATGCCGCGTTGGTGGGTGGCGTCGATACCCTGTGCGGCAGCGTGCTGTATGGCTTCAATGCGCTGGGGCTGGTTTCGGCCAAGCCGTGTATGCCGTTTGATGCACGCCGCGATGGATTGTCGTTGGGCGAGGCCGGCGGCTTTGCGATTCTCGAACGCGACGATGGCCGCGCCCCGCTTAGGTTGATCGGCTATGGCGAATCCAGCGATGCGCACCATATGTCAACACCGCATCCCGAAGGCTTGGGCGCGCGGCTATCAATGCGCGATGCTTTGGCCCGTGGCGGTATCGATGCCGCCGCGCTGGGCTATCTCAATCTGCATGGCACCTCGACCCCGGCCAATGACACGGTTGAAGCCATCGCGGTCAAATCGATGTTTCCCGATAGCCTGCACGCCAGCTCCAGCAAAGGCTGGACCGGCCACACGCTGGGCGCGGCCGGCATTGTTGAATCGGTGATCGCGCTGTTGGCGCTGGAGCGCGGCCTGCTGCCGGCCACCCTCAACAGCCACGAACCCGACCCGGCTTGCGGCCCGCAAATCCGCTTTGCCGCACAGCAAAAAACCATCCGCCATGCGATGAACAATTCGTTCGGATTTGGCGGCAACAATTGCTCGTTGCTGTTTGGGACGCGCGCATGAACCGCTTGCGTGCGCATATCGAGGGCATGGGCTACTGGTCGCCCGGTTTGCCGAGTTGGGCGGATGCACGCGCTTTCATCGCCAGTGGCGAGGCGAACACACATGCCCCGAACAAACCCACGCCACGCTTGTTGGCCGCGAATGAGCGGCGTCGTGCGCCGGAATCGGTGGCCGCGGCGCTGGATGTCGCGCTGGCGGCTTGCGAAATGGCCGGACGTGATCCATCTGGTTTGAGCTCGGTGTTCACCTCCACCCACGGCGATCTGGGCATCACCGATTACATGTGCGAGACATTGGCCGGCCCTTGTCCGTGCAGCATCTCGCCGACCAAATTTCACAACTCCGTACACAACGCCGCCGCCGGTTATTGGACGATCGGTGCCGGCTGCATGAAACCGGCCACGGCGATATCGGCCTATCAGGCCAGCTTCGCGCAGGGGCTTTTAGAGGCCTTGGTGCAACTGGCGGCTGGCGAAGACGCGGTGTTGCTGGTGGCCTGCGATGCGCGTGCACAAGGCCCGCTGGCCGAGGTTTCAGCCAGCACCGGCTTGCTGGCCGGCGCGTTGGTATTGGCGCAGGCAGGCGGCGGGCGGCGTATCGAAGCGTGGCTGGAAGATGGCGGGGCCGAGGCAGATACGGGCGCACTGGGCGTGCGCGAAGCCGACAATGCGATGCGGCCGATGCTGCCGTTGTTTGCGGCGCTGGCTAGCGCAGAAGCCGCCACGATCAAACTTGATGCCGGTGCAGGCCGCGTGCTGTGCATCCGTGTGGAGCCAGCATGATGCTTGACCGCCACAACACCGCCATCCTGATCCCGGCACTCAACGAGCGCCTGCGCATCCGCGAAGTGGTGGAGGCGGCATTGCGCGAAGCCGATACGGTGATCGTGATTGATGATGGCTCGGACGATGGCACCGCCGAGTGCATCGCCGATTTACCGATCACGCTGCTGCGCCATGCAACGCGGATGGGCAAGGGTGCCTCGTTGCGCGATGGGTTTGCCGAGGCCTTGCGCCAAGAGATGCAGGCGGTGGTAACGATGGATGGCGATGGTCAGCATCAGGCCAGCGATGTGCCGCGCTTGATTGCCGCCGCCAACCGGCACCCACAGGCGTTGATCAATGGCGCACGCCTGCGCCGCCGCGAGCAACAGCCCTTGTATCGGCGGATCGGCAACGATTTTGGTGATTGGGGCATCAGCTGGGGTTGCGGCTTCATGATCCGCGATACCCAAAGCGGGCAGCGCCTGTATCGCGCCGCCGCCTGCGCGCTGGGCGATATCCCGGGCGAGGATTTTGTGTTCGAGGCGCAGATGTTGATCTCGTGTGCGCGGCGCTTGGGCTATCGGGTGGTATCGGTGCCGATTGAAGCGCGCTACAAGACCGTGCATTCCGGCGAGCAATTCCGCCGCAGCCATTTCCGCCCATTGCGCGACCTGTGGCGGATCACCTCGCATGTGATCGGGCAGGTGGTGGCGCATGGTCATGTAGTGCAGGAATATCGCCGCGCCCGCGCCAATCCACCGCTGATCGATGATGCTGATGGGGTGATGAAATCACGCACCGTGGAGAACATTGCATGAGCGATACTGTGTTCGATGTGGTGATTCTGGGCGGCGGTTTAGCCGGGATGACGTTGGCCTTGCAACTACGCCAAACCATGCCAGATATCCGCATCCGCGTGCTTGAACGACGCGCCCACCCGGTACCGGAAGCGGCCTTCAAGGTGGGCGAATCCAGCGTCGAGATCGGCGCGCATTATTTCGCCAATGTGCTGGGCCTGCTGCCGCATTTGGGCGAGCAGCAAATCCGCAAATTCGGCTTCCGTTTTTTCTTCAACGATGGCAGCCGGCATATCGAACGCTGCACCGAGTTGGGCGTCAGCATGTTGTTGCCGACGCCGAGTTGGCAGATTGACCGTGGCCGCTTCGAGAACTTTCTGGGCGAACATCTGCGCGCCGAAGGCATCGAGTTCGTCGATGCGGCCAGTGTGCGCGAGGTGCGTTTGGCTGATGACGATGGCCCGCATCAGCTGCGCTATACCTGCGCGGATGAGACGCATGAGATCAGTGCGCGCTGGGTGATTGATGCCAGCGGGCGCGCGGGCTTGCTCAAGCGCCAACTCGATTTGGCGCAGCTCAATGACCACGATGTCAATTCGGCATGGTGGCGGGTCGAAGGCATTGTTGACCCCAATGATTGGTCGGATGACGAGGCATGGCTGGGCCGCTGCACGCCGCGCGACCGTTGGCGCTCGACCAACCATCTATGCGGCAACGGCTATTGGATATGGATGATCCCGCTTTCATCCAACGCGCATTCGATTGGCATCGTCGCCGATGAAGCGATCCACCCGCTCGCCTCGATGAACACCTACGAAAAAGCCACGGATTGGCTGCACACGCATCAGCCGCAACTCGCCGCCGCCTTGGCTGGACCTGAGCACGCGCTGATGGATTTCCGTTTTCTGCGCCACTTCTCCTACGCCTGCAAACAGGTGTTTTCGGCCAAGCGTTGGGCCTTGACCGGCGAGGCCGGCTACTTCGCCGACCCGTTCTATTCGCCGGGCAGCGATTTCATCGGCATCTCCAACAGCTATATCACCGAGCTGATCCAGCTTGATCGGGCGGGCCAGCCCATCGCGATGCACGTCACTCTGTTTGAGCAGCTCTATCGCAGTTTTTACGACAACACCATGTCGCTCTATCGCGGCCAATATGGCTTGTTCGGCAATGCCGAGGTGATGCCGATCAAGGTGATCTGGGATTACGCTTTTTACTGGGCGATGTTGGCGCCGTTGTTTATTTCTGGGCGCATTGCCCGCGTCGATGTGCTGGGCAAGCTACGCGCGTTGATGGAGCGCGCGGCGGCCTTGAATGGCGCGATGCAGCCGCTCCTGCGTGCCTGGGGTGAGGCCTCGGGCTACGGCACGCCCGAGGATGGCCGCTTGCTTGACCAGTTCAAGATCGGCTGGTTCCACGAGATGAATCGCGCGTTGCACGACAAGCTTGATGATGCTGCGTTCAATGACCGCATCAGCGGCAATATCCAGTTGCTGATGCAATTGGCCGATGACATCCGCGCCCATATCCATGCGCGGCATCCTGATATCAGTACGCAGGGCTTGGCCGGTTTGATCGATGCCGAGGCTGCGCGCCCGCCATCGATGTTGCCACCCGAGTGGTGGCTGGGCGCGTGAGCGATCAGCTCATCCCGCCATCGATACCGATGATTTGGCCATTGATATAAGCGGCGGCATCGCTGGATAAAAACGCCGCAAGGGCCGCGACTTCCTCCGGCTTGCCGGCGCGTGCGGCCGGCACCAGCGCCTTGATTTGCTCGGCGGGGAACGCCGATTCGCTCATGCTGCCGGCGATCACGCCCGGCGCGATCACATTGACGGTGATGCCACGGCTGGCCATTTCCCGCGCCAGTGATTTGCTGGCCCCGTGCAGCGCAGCCTTGGCGGCGGCGTAATTGGTTTGGCCGCGATTGCCGAGTATGGCCGCCACGCTGGAAACGGTGATGATGCGGCCCCAGCGCGTGCGTGCCATCGGCAGCAGTAACGGTTGGGTGACATGGAAAAACCCGTGCAGCGAGACATCGATCACGCGCCGCCATTGCCGCTCGCTCATGCCGGCCATCGGGGCGTCATCGTGGATGCCGGCATTGTTGACCACGATCTGCACCGGGCCGGTTTCCAGCAGCCGCTCAACCGCGGCGCGGCTGGCCTCGCCATCGCTGACATCAAACACCACCGCCTCGGCACTGCCGCCCGCGCTGTGGATCGCATCGACCACCGCCTGCGCGCGCGCCGGGTTGCCATTGGCATGGACGATGACGTGATGGCCGGCCAACGCCAACGCGCGGCAGATCGCGCCACCGATATCGCCGCTGCCGCCGGTAACGAGGGCGCGGATCATGGTGCAGGGGCCGGAGAGCAGGGGTCAGGGGTCAAGCAAGGGCGAGCGGTTGGTGAAGTCTGCATATCGGCCAATTTATCGTGTTGGGTGTGGCAAGCCAATGGTTTGATGGTTGGTTGTCTACTGCGCATCGCGGTGATCGAGCATCACGGCGGCGCGGCCTTCGGCGATCAACTCATCGGCATGGGTGATGCGGAATTGGTATTGCTGGCTGGATTCATTCGCCATCAGTAATTCTGCGTGGCCGATCAATTCGCCGGGTAGGGTATCGATGCGGGCGACATGCAGCTTGACGCCGCGCAGCGCGACCAAAAACCCGCGTCGTGGCGTTCCGCCATCTTGGGCCAGCAAGCCGCCATGCACGGCCATCGCCTGGGCGCCGTATTCGCATAGATGCACGGCGTTGAGTGCGTCAACGCTGCGCAGTGGGTGATGCGGGTCGCGGTGTGAGAGGCTGGCGACGCGCACGTGTTTGTCATCGAAGCCCAGCACGCGCTGCCATAGGCACATCGCGCCTTGGTGCGGCACCAGCGTGGTGATATCGATATCGGCGGGGTCACGCATCGGTATGGCCGATGCGGGTGGCCGGTTGGCGGGCGATAAACAAGCCCAGCACGAAGTTCAGCACCACGCCGAGGGTGACTGGCAGGCCAATCGCGCGCAGCACCGGGATCGAGGACAGGGCCAGCAAGAAAAACACCAGCACCGTCATCAGGCTGCATACGATCAATGCGTGCAGGGTGCGCAGTTGTTCGCGCTGGCCATCGCCGGCGAAATCAAAGAACAGTGCGTAATCCAAGCCGAGGCCGGCGGCCAGTATCAGCGCGACCAGATGGAACAGATTGAGTTCGATGCCAAACGCGCGCAATGCGGCGACCACCAACAGCGTGGTCAAGGCCATTGGTAGAAGCACGCGCAGGGTGCGGCGCGGGTCGCGCAAGGCAAACCAGACGGTCAATGCCAGCAGCACCGCGGCAATCGCCAGTGACCACAGCACGCGCTCGCGGTATTGCACCACCAATGATTCCGAGGCAATTTTAAGATCGACCGGGCTGAGCCCAGCGGCGCTTGCCTCGCGCAAAAAGCGTGCGTCATCCTCGATCCCGGCGACGGAAATCAATGCGGTGGCCTGCCCATCGGCCTCGCGCAGCAGGCCGGATAAGGTCGTCGCCAACGGTGTGCCGTCGAGATCGGCCAAGCGGAGCGGCGGGGCGCGGCGCGCGGTTTCCACATCGCGCTGGAAATCGGCGAACGCATCGGCATGAAAATCGCTATCGCGTAGCGCGCTGCTCAATGCGGCGGCAAGTTGCTCGGCATCGGGCAGGCGCGCCTGGCGTGATGTTTGCGTCGCGGCAGAAGGCAGATAGCGTGCCGCCATGTCGTAGCCGCTGATGATCCCGGCATCGCGCATCGCGCTGAGTTTTGGCTGCAAGGTTTCGCTCTTGGCCAGCACCTCGTCGATGGTTTGCCCGCGCAGCGCCAGCAGATAACGCACATCGGGCGTGCCAAGTTCGTTGCGCAAACGCGCCTCGCGCTGCATCAATTCTTTCGGCACCGGGGTCAATTTGGATAGGTCGTTTTCCCAGAACGCACCGGGCGCGAGGGCGGCCACGGCAATCGAAACGGCGGCCACTGCGGCCAGCATCCAACCACGCGGGCGCGGCACCTTTTCGATGCCCTGCCAGAGCCGCGCCATCAAGCGCGAATCGGCGGCATCGCGGGGCGCGGGGTCGATCAGCGCCGGTAGCAGCAGCCGGGTGCTGATCGCGGCCACCAACAGGCCGGCGATGGTGAACACCGCAAGTTGCTTCAGGCCATCGACGCCGGAGACCAGAAAAGTCATGTAGGCGATGCAGGTCGAGGCAACGCCGGTGGCCAGCGTCGGCCAGATCGCGCGGGCGTTCTGCCACGGGGTGATGCCGCGATGCTGGTGCGAGAACAAATGCACCGGGTAATCCTGCACCACGCCGATCAGGGTGAAGCCGAAGGCGATGGTGATGCCATGCATGCCATCAAACAGCAGCGCCACCGCGACCAAACCGGCGAGACCGGCGCTGGCCAGTGGCAGGATGCCGAACAACGGTTGCCGCCAACTGCGATAAGCGACCAGCAGCAACAGCACCAAGCCGATGCCGTCGATGGTGCCGATCCAACTGGCCTCGTTGGCGGTGCGGGTGCCGATCTCGGCGGAAATCGGGCCGGGGCCGCTCAATTCCATTTGTGTTGCACGATCAGTGCGGGTGTCGGCGAATGCGGCTTCGACGGCCTGCAAGGCTTCGGCCTGCGCGCTTGGGTCGAAGCCCGGCGCGCGGGTCTCGGCCAGCAGCAAGGCGGTCTTGCCATCGCGGCTGAACCAGACATCGTTGCGGCGCTCTGGGCCAGCGGCGGGCTGCCAGCTTTCGATCAGGGTGAGTGTTTCAAGCGTGGGGTCAGAGGGGATCAAGGGCTCCAACAAACCGGCAGCAGGCGAGCCAAGATCGGCGATGCGCTCATCCAATTCGCGTTGCAGATAGTCGGCATCCAACGGCTGATGATCGAGCGTTGGTGAAAGCAGATAGCGATACGGCCGCAGCTTTTCCGGGATCGCCTCCAGCCCCGCTATCGCGCCATTGGTGACCAAGCGAAATTGTGGATCGGCGGCGAGGCGGCTGGCCATCGCTTGCGATTGCGCGGCCAGAATCTCGTCATCGGCACCGCTCAAGGCGATCATCATCAAGCGCGAGCCCGGCCCTTCGCCCAGCTCATCCATCAACAAGCGTTGCTCGGCGGTGGCCGGCGCCGGCATGAATTTGCGTAGGTCGCCCGACATTTTCAGGTTATGCGCCAGCCACCAACCGGCAGCCAATAACAGGGCGAACCAGATCAGGGCAAAGGCGAATCGGGCGGAGGTGGAGAGCGGCTTCATCCAGCGCGGGTGGGCAGGCGGGGAGGCGACATGGTAGACGGCAATGGCATGGGCAAGTCAGCTCTTGGCCAGCATTGGCAAAATGTTCGAGCTATGCATAGGATCCGTTCATGCCGACCAACAAGCTCAACACATTCATTCGCAGCCACTATGAAATTCATGAGTGGCGCCATGCCAGCGCAATTTTGGCATCGGATTTCCCTAGCGAGCTATCCGATATCCAACAGGTGTTGGAAAAATTCCGCCTGTATAGCAGCAAGATTCTTGCACCTGGTGGCAGGAAATCAGAAATTGCGGGCTGGATTGATGAGCAATTGACCCTGCGTGGCTGGCAGGAAAAGAAATTTTCAACACAGATCAAGGTCGATGAGTTCGCAATGGAATCACCGACCCACAAGATTGATTGCTTCAAGAACCGCGTGGCGTTGGAGATCGAATGGAATAACAAGGATCCCTTTTACGACCGCGACTTGAACAACTTTCGCCTGTTGTTTGATCTGAGGGCGATCAGTGTGGGCGTCATCGTCACCGGATGCAGCGGTCTGCAAATGATATTCGACCGACTTGGCAAGGGCAGTTCATATGGCAATAGCACGACGCATATGAGCAAGTTGTTGCCCCGCATCGAAGGTGGTGGGGGCGGTGGGTGTCCGATACTGGTATTCGGGATCAGCGACAGACTTTACGTGGAGGATTGAGCAAGCAATCCCAGCTGGGCGCTCTCCTTGTCAGCTTGTGAGTGATTGGCATAGGTGTTCCACGTCGGGCTGTAATCCTCCGACTGGTTGCCCCAGACGCTCCAACCTTTGCGCGGGCCACGGGCAAACATTTCGAGAAACGGACCCGGGCTGCACGCTTCGATCAGTGGATATTGCTCATCGGGCTTGCGCGAGTGCTCACGTTTCTGACTGGCGATGAAGTTGACCTGACTTCTGCCGGGGTCAAGCGTACGCGCGTTTTTGCCGCGAGTGCCAAACAGCAGTAGTTCGGTCGTGTTGCGAAAGTAAAAACCCACGCCTCGGCCATCTGGGCCGCCATCCTTACGGATCTTGTGCCAAACCAGATTGGATTTGTAAGTAAAGCCCCATGCCGCCATGACTTTGAGGCCATCGGGCAGCAGCGCATTCGGAACCCACAGATATAGGTGCGCGGTCGAGTCTGCAACATCGGCAACCGGTAGCGCCATGATGTCGTCCAAGGTCATCGTGCCGTAACGGTTCAGGCGCTTGTGCTCGGGGGCCATCTTGCCAGTGCGGTTCTGAAACCGCCATGGTGGGTCGGCCATGATGGTCTTGAACTGCTGCTTTTCGGCCAATGTTTGCAGCTCACGCTTGGCAAGTTCAGTTTGAGTGGACATCCCAGCTTCCGTTTTCTGTCAGCCTACATGCTGAGGCTTTGCCGTCTCATATTGCAAGACTGGAAATCTGAAATTGATGTCAGTACTCAACGCTCAACAATCGCCACCACGCCCATGCCGCCTGCCGTGCAGATCGATACCAGGCAGCGGCCGCCGCCGCGCTGTGCCAGTTCTTTGGCGGCGGTGGCGATGATGCGCGCGCCGGTGGCGGCAAACGGGTGGCCGGTGGCCAGCGATGAACCATTCGGGTTGAGTTTGGCCGGGTCGATGCTGCCCAGCGGGCCGGCAAGGCCAAGGCGGTTTTTGCAGTAATCCGCGTCCTCCCACGCCTTCAGCGTACACAGCACTTGCGCGGCAAAGGCTTCGTGGATTTCGTAGAAATCGAAATCCTGCAGGCTCAGGCCATTCCTTGCCAGCATTTCCGGCACAGCGACGGTCGGTGCCATCAGCAGGCCCTCGCCGGCGACAAAATCGACGGCGGCCACTTGCACATCGCGCAAATACGCCAGCACTTCGTGGCCGTTTTCGCGCGCCCAATCCTCGCTTGATAGCAGACAGGCGGCGGCGCCATCGGTGAGCGGGGTGGAATTGCCGGCCGTCAGCGTGCCACGGCCCGAGGTCTTGTCGAAGGCGGGTTTTAGCGTGGCGAGTTTTTCGATGCTCGAATCCGGGCGCAGGATGTTGTCGCGCTTGACGCCACGGAATTCGGCGACCAGATCATCGAAGAAGCCGCGCTCATACGCGGCGGCCAATTTCTTGTGCGATGAAACGGCCAGTGCGTCTTGTGCTTCGCGGCTGATATTCCATTCCTTCGCCATATCCTCGCAATGCTGGCCCATCGATTTGCCGGTGCGCGGCTCAGCCACGCCGGGGAACGAGGGCTTCAACCAGCTTGGGCGGATCTTGACCAGCGCCTTCAATTTGCCGCCGAATGATTTGGCCTTGTTGGCATCCAGCAGGGCGCGGCGCAGTTTTTGGCCGTAGACGATCGGTACATCCGAGGTGGTATCCGAGCCACCACCGATGCCGACCTCGATCTGCCCGGTGGCGATCTTGTTGGCGATCAAGTTGATGGTATCGAGCGATGTGCCGCAGGCGCGCTGCAGGGTGATGCCCGGCGTCAGCGGCGACAGGCCGGAGGACAGCGCGGCCTCGCGGCCCAGATTCCAATCGCTGGAATGCTTGATCACCGCACCCATCGCCACCTCGCCCAACTGCTTGCCTTGCAGGCCGAATTTCTCGACCAACGCGCCCAACGTGCGCACGGAAAGCCCCATGTTGCCGACATCGGAATAGGCGGTGTTCTGCCGGCAGAAAGGGATGCGGGTGCCGCCCAAAATGGCGACGCGACGGTTGGCAGACATGGGCTCTCCTCGAACCATGCGGTATCGCACGGATTAGAATCGCAGTCTAACGTCCACAGCGTGCTGGTGTCATTTCGATGAGCGAACCCAACCCCGATCTTTCCGTGCTGGCGGTGATGGCGCTGGAGTGGATGGCCGATGCCGATGCCCCGCGCGCGGCGTTGTCGCAGGCCGAGGCCGGTCAGCTGGCCGAGCGCATCGGCCACGATCTGGCCCTGCTGGTGCCGGAAGTCGCCGGGCTGGATTTGCTGCTCTTGGGCGCGCATTTCGACCCGGCCGAAGTGCTGCGCGCCGGTTGGCCGCTGCATCGCCGCCTGCATGAGCTGCGCCTGCGCGCACCGGGCCGGGGTGGCGGGCCACGCATGATTGCCTTTGGTGCCGATGCTGATGGCGAAGCCCCGCAACCCTTGCATGCCGAGCCTGATTTGCGCGGCGGGGCGATGCGCGTGCTGCCGATCCTGCTGGCCGGCGATGGCGCAGCCGCGGTGGGCGAGAAGCTGGAAGCGGTATTGTTTGATCGCGGCATGGCGCGTGCCGAAACCGCGTTGATGGCGCAAGAAGCGTTTGCCAGCCGCATCGAACACGCACGCTTTCTGACCGTACACGATCTGGCCGCGATGACCGCGTTGCAATACCAACACATGGGCCTTGAGCCGCTCTGGCCGCTGCTCGAAACCGCGCTGCTTGCCCCGCAGGCGGAAGCGTGGCTGGATGCGCCGCCGGAGCCGCTGATCCGGCTTGTCGATGGCGAAGCCCGCATCGCGTTGTTCTCCGACCACGCGTGGCGGCTGCGTTATATGCCGCAAGAAACCGAGCCGGCGCGGCTGGAAAAAATGCGCGGCTTCTTCGAGGCCCGGCTGCGCCAGCTTGCTGCCGTTTTGCAGGCGCATGGTATCGAGGCGGTGTACGTCGATGTCTCCGGCGATAGCGACCCGCGCGCGGCGCTGGGCTGAGATCAATTCTGCGGGAACTGCGGGTGCTTCTTGCGCTTGCGGTGATGTGGGCGCGGCAAAGGTTGGCCGGCCGCCGTTGCCTCTTTCGCCAGCACGCTGATGCTGCCATTGGTTTCCAGAATCGCCACGCCGATGTCATCGACATGGGCGATGTTGTTGATCCGCAACGCCTCGCGCAGATCATCGTCGCTGACCAGTTCGCGCCGCAATACGTCCTCGAACACATGGCCACTACGCGCCAGCACCACAGGTTCGCCCTCGACCCATGTCTCGACCCGGTGCCAACGCACGCTGGCCCAGGCCACGCCGTAGTTGAGCAACACCAATGTGCTGGCCAGGATCAGCGCCCCGCTCAATGAATTGTCGCCGCCGTTCAGGCCGTTTTGCACCGCGTTGCCGATCAGGATCAACAGCACCAGATCGAACGGTGTGAACTGGCCGATCGCACGCTTGCCGGATACCCGCATCAGCACGATCACCAAAACGTAGATGACGATGGCGCGCAGCACGAAATGCCACCACGGGGCGGAAAGCTGGATCAGATCGGACATGGCGATATCGGCTGGGGAGGGTGCCACCAGCCTACGCTGCTGGCTGGGTGATGAAAATGCGGCCGGGCGATGGCGGGCGGTGTTGATGACCGCAAACAGGCGTGCGGCCGCAACGCCGTTTGTATCGCTATCCTGTCCCTACAACAGGGGAACCGCATGCCGCTGAGCTGGAACGAAATCAAGGACCGCGCCTTCGCCTTCTCCCGCGAATGGGCGGACGTGGCATCCGAACGCGCCGAGGCACAGACCTTCTGGAACGACTTCTTCCACGTCTTCGGCGTGCAGCGCCGCCGCGTGGCCGTGTTCGAGCAGAAGGCGCGGCGTTTCTCCGGTGCCAGCCATGGCCGCATCGACGTGTTCTGGCCCGGCATCCTGCTGGCCGAACACAAAAGCGCCGGCCAGAACCTGGATGCCGCCTTCGAGCAGGCCATCGACTACTTCGCAGGCATCAGCGACAACGAACTGCCGCGCCACATCGTGGTCAGCGACTTCGCCCGCTTCCGCCTGGTGGATCTGGAAGGCGAGCACGCCCCGGTGGAATTCCCGCTGGCCGAGTTGCACAAGCACATTCGCCGCTTCGGCTTCATCGCCGGCTATCAAGCCCGCACCTTCCACGAACAAGACCCGGTTAACGTGCAGGCCGCCGAACGCATGGGCCGCCTGCACGATGCCCTGCGCGCCGCAGGCTATGACGGCCACGCGCTGGAAGTGCTGCTGGTGCGCCTGCTGTTCTGCCTGTTCGCCGATGACACCGGCATCTTCCCGCGCCACGCCTTCCACGAACTCATCGCCCAGCGCACCCGCGAGGACGGCAGCGACGTCGGCATGTGGCTGGCGCAACTGTTCCAGACCCTGGACCGCGCCCCCGAAGCGCGCCAGAAAACCCTCGATGCGCAACTGGCCGAACTGCCGCACGTCAACGGCAAGCTGTTCGAAGAAGCCCTGCCGCTGGCCGCCTTCGACGCCCACATGCGCGCCCTGCTGCTGGATGCCAGCACGCTGGACTGGAGCCGCATCAGCCCGGCCATCTTCGGCGCCATGTTCCAGTCGGTGATGGACAGCAAGGCCCGCCGCAACCTGGGCGCGCACTACACCAGCGAAGCCAACATCCTCAAACTCATCGGCCCGCTGTTCCTGGACGGGCTGAAGGCCGAACTGGACAAGGTCGGCAATGACGAGAAGAAGCTGGCCGCCCTGCATCGCAAGCTGGCCAGCCTGACCTTCCTCGACCCGGCCTGCGGCTGCGGCAACTTCCTGGTCATCGCCTACCGCGAACTGCGCCTGCTGGAACTGGAGGTGCTGAAGCGCCAGTTCGCCCGCCAGCAGTCCGTGCTGGCCCACGTGGGCGACCACGTGCTGTGCGACGTGGACCAGTTCTTCGGCATCGAAATCGAGGAATTCCCCGCGCAAATCGCCCAAGTCGCCATGTGGCTGATGGACCACCAGATGAACCTGCTGGTGGCCGAACACTTCGGCGAGAACATCACCCGCCTGCCGCTGAAGAAGTCCGCGAGCATCGTGCATGGGAATGCGTTGCGGATGGATTGGGCGGATGTGGTGGAGCCTGAGAAGTTGAGCTTCATTCTGGGGAATCCGCCGTTCTCTGGCGCAATGGTGATGGACGATCAGGCGCGAAGCTCGTTCGGCGAAGTGTTTGCCGATCTCAAAGGCGCTGGGGTGCTCGACTTCGTTGCAGCGTGGTACTGGCTTGCGGCCAAGTACATCCAAGGCACCAACGTGGCCGTTGGTTTCGTTTCGACCAACTCCATTTGCCAAGGAGAGCAGGTCGGACTGCTCTGGCGACCGATGTTGGATCGCTATGGCATCCGCATAAATTTCGCCCACAGAACCTTCAAATGGAGCAATGAAGCGCGCGGCAAGGCTGCCGTCCACTGCATCATCGTAGGGTTTGCCGCCGACGATGCCGCCGCCAAGACCATCTACGACTACGAAAGAGTTGATGGCGAACCGCTTGCAGTCGCGGCGCGAAACATCAATCCGTATCTCATCGATGCGCCGAACGTGTTGCTGGAAAATCGTAAAAACCCGATATCGGATGTGCCGGGCATGCGCTTCGGAAGCATGCCGCGTGACGGCGGAAACCTGTTGTTGTCTGACGAGCAGCGTGATGAACTGCTGGCGGCCGAGCCAGACGCAGCGCCTTACGTCCTTCCGTTTGTTGGAGCCGAGGGTTTCCTCAACAAGAAAACCCGCTGGTGCGTGTGGTTCGATGGAAAAGACCCATCCGTGCTGCGGCGATTGCCTAATCTACGTGCGCGGGTGGAAGCGACACGGGACTTCCGCCTCGCGAGCAAGGCGGCCTCGACTCGGAGCTTCGCCAAGACGCCTTATCTGTTCTGTCAGATGGCGCAGCCGCAGGACAGCTACATCCTCGTGCCTCGCCATTCGTCCGAGAATCGAGCGTTGGTTCCAATGGGCTTCTTCGACGCGAGCACGATTGCCGCCGACAGTTGCAATACAGTTCCGGACGCCACGCTCTATCATTTCGGTGTCTTGCAGTCCTCCATGCAAATGGCTTGGGTTCGATACACCTGTGGCCGATTGAAGAGCGACTTTCGCTACTCGAAAGACATCGTCTACAACAATTTCCCTTGGCCCGATCTCCCCGACGACAAACACCGCGCCGCCATTGAAACCTCCGCGCAGGCTGTCCTTGACGCCCGCGCCGCTTTCTCGGACGCGACTTTGGCCAGTCTGTACGACCCCTTGATGATGCCAGCGCCCTTGGTCAAGGCTCACCGTGAACTCGACAAGGTCGTCGATGCCGCCTACATCGCCGCCGAAAAAGCCGCAGCCCGCAAGCCCCCCAAACTCACCACCGACGCCGACCGCGTGGCCTTCCTGTTCGAACGCTATCAAGCGCTGACCAGCATCATTCCCGCCGCCAAGCCCAAGCGTGCACGCAAGGCCAAGGAGACCAACGTATGAAGTGGGAGCAATTCGTTGGTCATGCCGTGATCTTTGGA
>JAUNTK010000038.1:0-2362 GCA_030538735.1 Pseudomonadota bacterium | reverse complement strand
ATCGGTTGGCCTGACCGTGGCGGTTGCGCTCATGTTCAAGTGGCTGGCCAGCCGTCGCCGTCGTAGAGCGCCATTGGACGGTAGGCAAATCGGCCATGTTCCGGGCCAGCAGTTGCAGCAGCGCATTGACCGGCATGGCGACGAAATGCTGTCGAATACCTATCTCATGCTCTTTGCGCTGCCGTTGATGTTTCTTGTTTGGGCGGCGGGTCGCATTGATTGGTCGACAGTGGGCTTCGGCATCACCGAAGCGTTGTGGGCCATCGGGGCGCTCGCACTGTTTGCGTATGGGCTTCGTGCATATCTGCACCATCACCGTCTGCGTGAGCAAGCCAAAGACGGGCAGTTGGCCGAGCGCGTCACCGGTATGCAGTTGAACCGGCTGATGGCACAGGGTTGCATCGTCATCCATGACCTGCCCGCAGACGGCTTCAACATCGACCACATCGTCATCTCGCCGCGCGGGATCTATGCGGTGGAGACCAAGTCATTCCGCAAGCCCCGACAGGGCGGCTCGGAATCGGCCCGCGTCGCGTTCGACGGCGAGGCGCTGCGCTTCCCGGACTTCATCGAGAAGTCGGCCGTGGAGCAGGCCAAGCGTCAAGCGCGTTGGCTGGCCAAGGAATTACGCGACGCACTGGGCAGTGATTATCCGGTGGAAGCGGCGCTGGCTTTGCCGGGTTGGTACGTGGAGCAGCCGGAGAGCGTATGGCGAGGAAGTGGGGTCAAGGTCTTCTCGCCGATGGGCAACGGCTGCAACTTCATGGCCAAGGACCGAGCGGAAGTCATCGACCCGACTCGCCGCGCACTGGCGGCCAAGGCGCTTGCGATGCGGTTTCCGAAGCTCGAGTGGTAGCCTTTGCAAGTTCTCGCCACGCTGACCCGCGCTCGAGTCGCAGCTTGTGCGATCACGAAGATGCAAGCTGCCTTGAGCGCAAGTCTGCGGATCGCAAAGCATCACGGCGCGCTCGTAATGTCACAGATCGCACCGTCCAGGTCGAGGGAAGAAATGAAGGTAAGGCTCTACGGTTTTTCGTTGAAGGAAGGTCATGCAAGGTCGTCGTTGAACGACCTTTATGACCATATGGAGATTTTCTCGGGGGATGCCGACAACACGCGCACGAATGAACGGCGCATATATTTCAGCAAGGATGCAGACCCGACTTTTGCGCGCGGCCTAGTTGTCACCGTCAGAGATCAAAAGGCGTTCTGCAAGCTGATTGATGAGAACGGTCGCCTCGTTATTACCGTCGAAAACTTGAAAGGCGATGACAAGTTAATGGAGTTCAACTTCTTCGTCATCAACAAGGCCAACGGCATCGGTCTATATCAGCAGTACCACCATTCATGCAGCCTCGGTGTATTCGGCGGCTACTTGAGGGATCGATATCGCACAATTTCCGAAGAAGCTGCGGGCCAAGCCATCGAAGTACTACGGCAGCAGGGCGAACATACGGACAGGAAAGAAGCCGCCGTCAAGCGAGCGCACCGGGGTGGGCTTAGTGTGGCCACACTTGTGCATAGCGGGAACCTTGCTGCAGTGCTGCGTCAGTTTGAGAAGATCAAGTCGTTTGAGTACGAATTCGCGCAACTTGATGCGATTCGGGAAGTTGCCCAGCCGCTCCAGCCGTATGTAAAGCGGCGAAAGGAAATGGTCACTTTTGAGCCGCGCTATGCAGTTGTGACAATTGCCAATGCTGTCCACAATGCAGTTAATGCCATTCAACCTAAATCCGGGCGCGTCCATGTCGAGACAGAGGATGGCGACCCGTTGTCCGTCAAGCTCGCAGACATTCCAGAGCATTTCGGTGAATACGAATACGATGATATTGCCTCACAGCTCGACAATCTAGACACTGCGGACTTCGCTCAACACCGAACGTTCGCCGACCTACAGAACGTTTGCAACTCCGATCTCTATCGACACATTTTCACGGCGCGGGTTAGACAGTGAATACCCAATCACAAGACACTAAGAAGGCCGCAAATCGCCTTGTCTTGTGGGTGTTCATCGGCTCCCTTGTTCTGGCAGCCGCCGGCTATGCTGTTGCTCTTTTTGCATACTGCGATCCGATTGGGTCGAAGCAAACGTACTGCGCGCGGTTCGATAGTTTCTGGGGATTCTTCAATTCAAATATTCGCGCAAGCCTGTTCGCCGGTTTTCTTTCTTTGGGCGGATTTCTGCTCTCGCTCAAGACCTTCATTATTGTCAATATGAAGAAGGACGTATTCGACACGGAAAAGTACAAGGCCACTTGGGAGAACCAAAGCAAGTTGGATCGCAGCGGCAAGCTCGGAAAGCGCTATGATCCATTGCGTGAATTGAGCAACGTATTGTTCGCAGCCATTGTCACAGCGATTG